>PDRH01000038.1 GCA_002748015.1 Bacteroidota bacterium
TCGCGGTACAGGCGCTCAATATTCGTCGAATCGGGTATCTCGTGCAGCAGGCCCAGCAGGTCGACAGAGGCATCGAGCATGACCCGGTGTTGCCGTATGCGCGACTCGCCATCGGATATGCGCACCGGTACCGTGGCCTCGTCCGTAACGCTATCCCTATGCCAGGCCACGCTTTCTATCCCTCCGTTGGTATGCAGCTTGTAGCGCGCCAAATCCCCCGACAGGTTGACGAAGAAGCGCCCCTTGGCGAAGGAAATGAAGGCCCGCGCCATATCCTGCCGAACGCGCTGGTTGATGTAGTCGGTCTTATCCTCCGCGTGCCGAAAGGCGATGCCCATGTTGAGCGAGGGCAGAATGTTGTGCGTCAGCAGCACGTCGCCCAGCAGTACGCCCCGCGAGCTATGCCCCCCGCTGATGGCGCTGAAGCGTGCATAGGGCCCCAGGGTGCTATACATCTCCATTCCCGGGCCGAGCAGCGCGGGCGATGCGCCCCCCAGCGGGAGATCCTTGTCCATCTCGGGACGGGCGAAGAAGTCGTCCGATTCGTAAGGGCCGTACACCAGCCCCAGGGAGTTCTTCGTGGCCATGTGCGGCCTCGGGGTGCTGAAGAAATGCACGTTGGAGAATGAGCTATCCAGCGGCTGCGCCTGGTAGCGCCAGCTCTCGGTATTCAGCACCCACCTGTGCGTCCGCAGGATGGTATCCAGCTGGTGTACATGCCCAAACACGCCGGGGTCATACACCATGGTCGAATCCTTCTCCACCTTCCCGTGCGGGCGGCTGTTCGCGCTCATGCTGTCCCGCATCTGTACCGAATCAAGCTCAGGCTGTCCTTCACGCCTCCCGGCAGGCCCTTCGCGGAGTATGCGCGCGGTATCCGGGCGCAAGGAGGCTTCCGGGGCGAAGGTCGTGTCCACCAAGCCCAGCTCTTGCGGTGATTTCTGGGGGGCGGTGTCTACCTCGGGTTGCCTAGCTTCACCGGCGCTCCTCGCTTGCGCCCGGGCTGTCGGCCCTGCCACCGGCCAAAAGGTCAGCCAAGCCATGAGTAGCCCCACGGCCATCCCCCAACGGGAAGAACGAAATGTACGTTTCATCGCCGCAAAATTAGCAACTTATTCTGATTACTCGGTTTGCTGGTCCGCAAGCCTTGCCTTTTGATCCTTTAGTACCGGAGCTATTCCCTCCCTTCCCCGCTGTACTCATGGTGTTCCGTGGGGCAACCTCGTGCTGATTGTGCGCTTGATTTTGCGCCTAAAAAATGCTGTTAGCCCTTACTGTAGGCATGAACAGCGAGGGCTAGCCCGTAAAGCCCAGGAAGGGGAATATGCGCTCGGTGATGTAGTCCGAAAGGTAGTAGTTCCCGCCCCCGGTGATTTCGTTCTCCCTGAGCTTAAGTTCTTTTGCCACCCTTTGTATCAGCGAATCATCCTCTGTTTCCAGCGTGTCGTAGAGCAGTACGCATAGTGCGCTTAGTAGAATCATGCGCTTCTCCGGGAGTACGGTCTCATGGTCTAGGACTTCTACTATAGCCTCCAGGTAATCAGCATCGGCCAGGATGATTTCCTCATCCTGCTGGATAAAATAGTAGTCCTCCCGCAGCCCCCACTCGAGTAGTAGGGGCAGGTCGATTCGTACCATTTCCATTGAGGCCGAGGTGAAGTCCACCGCCCCGCACTTTGGGCAGGCACGTCCCAGTAGCTCGCCCTGTAGGTTCTCAAAGGCGGCTACTCGTCGGCTTACGATTCTGCAGTTGGTGTGCCCGCATCTGCAGGTCTTTAGGTGTCGGTATCCCATTTCTTACTTCTCCTCTTACCCTGCTGATGCCCCGGTATTGTACCTGTTGCCGTCAGCTTGCTTGGGCTTCTGTGGCTGGCGCTCCTTCCCCTGTCGTGGCGTGAGACGAAGGCATAGCTACTCGCCCAGCGCGATTTGCCGGCTACGTCTACCGTATAGTATAGGTGCAAGTCCTGCCCCTTAGCCCATTTCGGCAGGGTAAGCTTCAGGGGGCTGGGGCTTGGGCTTGCAGGGTAGCGAATGTGCAAGGTTGCGTTGGTCTTTGGGCAGTGGATGGCCATCCGTAGCCCTCTTGTGTCCTCCGGAAGCCCCTTGGGGAAGTGTAGCCTTAGCTCCCTGCCGCTCCGCTTTACGTCTATGGGGTGGCCATCCAGGCTATTACCCTCGGCCAGCTGGACGCTAGGGTAGTCGATGGTCCAGCCATCTGCCCCCCTACGCATCCCGTGGCGGAGTAGGGCGCTGAGGCCCGCGTGGTAGGCCCCGACCCTCCGGCTTGCCCGCCCGGGGTGGGAGGTTTCGTAGCCCATGAAGCCCCGGGCCACCATGGCTTGCATCTGCCGGAGGAAGCTCGATGCCACGCCGAGCTTATGCCGGTTGGACTGCTGCTTCTCCGTGCGGGGGTTGCTAATCTTTTCGGCCCTTGAGCGGAAGCGCATCTGCCCATTGTCTACGTACATCACGGGCTCGTGCTTGGGCCACCAGCAAGGGCGGACGGGCGTTATCTTGGCCATGGCGAAATCTCCTGTATTAGGTGGTTCTACTTGAGATGCTTCGTATGCAAATATAGCAAATTGTAGCCCGGAATCCAAATGTTCCGTTTGAAGCGCCTACATATCAGCGAAATACCGTACTCCTACCTGCGCTATTCGCCCGATACAGCACCCGTCCCCTGCCTAGGCCTCCCCTCCGAATTCCTCCCGAGAAATTCGGAGGGGAGGCCTAGGCGCATAGGGGCTGTTTGGGCACTTTTAGCCCTTTTACTCCCCTCCTGAGGGGCGCTTTTTCCGCGCGATTCGCGATTTATAATGCGTTCAAATAAGTATTTTATACATAGTGTACTGTATTTCAGCGATTTACATCCTTTTACTCTGCCTCGCCCCAAAGCTCGCCCAGCTATGGGCTTTGTATCGGGTCGAAAAAAGCCTACCTTTGCGTCCTGTTTTATGCAGAGTAGTATTCATAGGAAAAGGATAATAGTAGTATGCCGACAATTCAGCAGCTGGTAAGGAAAGGTAGAGCTGTGATGGAGGAAACAAGCAAGGCGCCTGCGCTCGATGCTTGTCCGCAGCGACGAGGGGTATGTGTGCGCGTGTACACCACTACGCCCAAGAAACCTAATTCGGCTATGCGTAAGGTTGCCCGTGTGCGTCTGACCAACGGTAAGGAGGTCAACGCGTACATTCCGGGCGAGGGCCACAATCTGCAGGAGCACTCCATAGTGCTCATCCGTGGCGGTAGGGTGAAGGACCTGCCGGGCGTTCGCTACCACTTGGTGCGCGGTACGCTTGATGCCTCGGGCGTGGATGGCCGCCATCAGCGCAGGTCGAAGTATGGCACGAAGCGGCCGAAGAAGTAGTTTCTAACGTTAGATACCAGAGAGAGCGATGAGAAAGACAAAGCCAAAGAGGAGGATACTCCTGCCGGATCCGCGCTTCCACGACGTTGAGGTGACGCGCTTCGTGAACAACCTCATGTACGATGGGAAGAAGAGCGTGGCCTTCGGGATCTTCTACGACGCCATGGATCTCGTGGCGCAGCGCCTCAAGGATGAGGAGAAGTCCCCGCTAGAGGTGTGGCGGCAGGCCCTCATCAATGTAACCCCTCAGGTTGAGGTGAAGAGCCGCCGGGTGGGTGGTTCGAACCTGCAGGTACCCACCGAGGTGCGCCCCGAGCGTAAGGTGAGCATCGCGATGAAGAACCTGATTGCCTACGCGCGGAAGCGTTCGGGCCGGGGGATGAGCGACAAGCTCGCGAGCGAGATAATCGCAGCCTACAACCAGGAGGGGGGCGCGTATCGCCGGAAAGAGGATATTCACAAGATGGCGGAGGCGAACAAGGCCTTTGCGCATTTCCGCTTCTAGCCCCAGGGGCTCACTAGCGAATACGAGAGGGAAAGAGAATGAGTAGGGATTTGACATTGACCCGCAACGTCGGGATTATGGCCCACATCGATGCGGGCAAGACGACTACGACGGAGCGTATTCTGTTCTTCACGGGTAAGACCCATAAGATCGGCGAGACGCACGAGGGGGCGGCCACGATGGACTGGATGGAGCAGGAGCAGGAGCGTGGTATTACCATCACCTCCGCCGCCACCACGGCCTTCTGGGGCTACGAGGGGAAGAAGTACCAGGTGAACATCATCGACACCCCGGGCCACGTGGATTTCACCGTAGAGGTGGAGCGTTCGCTGCGTGTGCTTGATGGTGCGGTTGCGCTGATGTGCGCTGTTGGCGGCGTGCAGCCCCAGAGCGAGACGGTGTGGCGTCAGGCTGATAAGTACGGCGTGCCGAAGCTGGTGTTCGTGAACAAGATGGACCGTATCGGTGCGGACTTCTTCCGCGTGGTGGAGCAGGTGCAGACGCGCCTGGGTTCCCGCCCGGTGCCGATCCAGTACCCCATAGGCCGTGAGGGCGCCTACCGTGGCGTGGTGGACCTCATGTCCATGAAGGCCTTCGTTTGGGAGGGGGACGACAAGAAGATCACGGAGATGAAGGAGGTGGAGATTCCCGCCGAGATTCGCTCCGAGGCCGAGGCGTGGCGCGAGAAGATGGTGGAGTCCATCGCTGAGTACAATGACAGCCTGCTGGAGCGCTTCTTTGATGATCCCGATTCCATCACGGTTGCGGAGCTGCAGGAGACCCTGCGTAAGGCAACCATTGGCATGTCTGTAGTGCCGATACTCTGCGGTGCGGCAGGCCGTTCAATCGGTGTGCAGCCGCTGCTCGATGCGATGGTGGCCTACCTGCCCAGCCCGATAGATATCGGTGGTGTGGACGGTACGGATATCCGCGACGAGAGCGTTGAGATGCACCGCGATCCGAAGAGCGAGGAGCCGCTGGCCGCGCTGGCGTTCAAGATCGTGCGTGACCCCTTCGTGGGGCGTTTGGCCTTCGTCCGGGTGTACTCCGGCCAGCTGGATAGCGGCTCGTACATCCTGAATGCCCGTACGGGTAAGAAGGAGCGTATCAGCCGCCTGTTCCAGATGCACTCCAATAGCCGCGAGCAGATAGAGGTGTGCGAGACCGGTGATATCTGCGCAGCGGTTGGCTTCAAGGATCTGCGTACGGGCGATACGCTCTGCGATCCGGACAACCCGATTTCGCTGTCGCCGATGACCTTCCCCGAGCCGGTGATCAAGCTGGCTGTGGAGCCGAAGACGCAGAAGGATATGGATAAGCTTGGCGAGGCGCTGGTGTCGCTGGCCGAGGAGGACCCGACCTTCCGTGTGAATACGGATGAGGAGACGGGTCAGACGGTGATTGCTGGTATGGGTGAGCTGCACCTGGACATCATCGTAGACCGCCTTCGCCGTGAGTTCGGCCTGGAGCTGACGCAGGGTGCGCCGCAGGTGTCCTACCGGGAGGCTGTTCGCAAGGTGGTTTCGCACGAGTCCCGCTACAAGAAGCAGACGGGTGGTCGTGGTAAGTTTGCGCACATTGTCTTTGAGCTCGGCCCGGCCGATGAGGGCGTTGAGGGCTTGCAGTTCGTTGACGAGGTGAAGGGTGGTAACATCCCGAAGGAGTTCATCCCGTCGGTGCAGAAGGGCTTCGAGGCGGCGATGGCCAACGGCCCGCTGGCAGGCTACGCGATGCCGAGCCTGAAGGTTGTGCTGACGGATGGTTCGTTCCACGCTGTGGACTCCGACCAGCTGTCCTTTGAGGTGGTTGCCCGCCAGGGCTTCCGTGAGGCTTGCGCCAAGGCCGACCCGGTGCTGATGGAACCCATCATGAAGCTCGAGGTGGAGACGCCCGAGGAGTACATGGGGGATGTGATTGGCGACCTGAACCGCCGTCGTGGTCAGGTGAATGGTATGGAGGATGTACACGGTATTCGCGTGGTTACCGCGATGGTGCCGCTGGCCGAGCAGTTCGGCTACGTGACCGTGCTGCGTTCGCTCTCTTCGGGGCGCGCTAGCAGCAGCATGGTCTTCTCGCACTACGAGGAACTACCGGCCGGTATACAGAAGGAGATAGTAGAGAAATCTCGCGCAGGGAGCGACGAGAAATAACAGTTAAGAGTCCATGAGTCAGAAGATTAGGATCAAGCTTAAATCGTACGACCACAACCTGGTGGATAAATCGGCAGAGAAGATCGTGAAGACGGTCAAGCTGACAGGCGCTGTGGTTAGCGGTCCGATACCGTTGCCGATGGAAACTCGGATATTTACGGTGAATCGGTCAACATTTGTAAACAAGAAGTCGCGTGAGCAGTTCCGTCTCGATATGTACAAGCGCCTGCTGGATATCTACAGCTCGACGCCGAAGACTATCGATGCGCTGATGAAGCTAGAGCTTCCCAGCGGTGTGGATGTTCAAATCAAGGTCTGATCACGTAGAGACAGGAGTAAAAGTCATGGCAGGAATTATAGGACGTAAGGTCGGCATGACCTCGGTTTTCGATGCGGAGGGGCGTAACATCCCCTGCACGGTGATCGAGGCTGGGCCGTGCGTGGTTACGCAGGTTCGCACCGTGGAGAAGGATGGGTATTCGGCGCTGCAGCTGGCCTTCGACGAGAAGAAGGAGAAGCGTACGACCAAGCCGATGCAGGGGCACTTCGCTAAGGCGAACACTACGCCCAAGCGCTTCTTGGCGGAGTTCAAGGAGTGGGAGAAGGAGTACGCGCTGGGCGACGTACTCGAGCTTTCGGATGTGATTTCGGAGGATGTACAGTGGGTAGATATCGTGGGGGTATCGAAGGGTAAGGGCTTCCAGGGCGTTGTTCGCCGCCACGGTTTCGGTGGTGTGGGCCAGTCGACCCACGGTCAGCACAACCGCCAGCGTGCTCCAGGTTCGCTGGGTGGGTCTTCGTACCCGAGCCGCGTATTCCCGGGCTTGCGTATGGCGGGCCGCATGGGTGGCCAGAAGGTTACGGTTTCGAACCTGAAGGTGCTGCGTGTTATCCCCGAGTCGAATCTGCTCTTGGTGAAGGGGTCTATCCCCGGCGCTAAGGGTTCGTATCTCATCATTAAAAAGTAGGACTAGGCATGGAATTGAAAGTTTTGAGCCAAAGCGGCTCGGAGACGGGGCGAGTTGTAGCGTTGCCTGACTCTATTTTTGGTGTGGAGCCGAATGACCACGTGATCTACCTGGACGTGAAGCAGTTCTTGGCCAACCGTCGCCACGGTACGCACAAGACCAAGGAGCGTAGCGAGATGTCGGGTAGTACCCGCAAGCTGGTTCGCCAGAAGGGTACGGGTGGCGCGCGTAAGGGTGATATCAACTCGCCGATTCTGCGCGGTGGTGCTCGGGTTTTCGGCCCGCAGCCCCGTAGCTACCGCTTCAAGCTGAACAAGAAGGTGAAGGATCTGGCCCGTCGTAGCGCATTGACCTACAAGGCCTTGAGCGAGAACATCGTGGTGGTTGAGGATTTCGATTTTGAGGTTCCGAAGACCAAGGCGATGCTGGCGATCTGCAAGAGCCTTAATATAGACACGAAAAAGGCTCTCTTTGTATTGCCGGGTGAGAATAAAAACGTATATTTGTCGGCTAGAAACGTGAAGAGGCTTCATGTGCTGCCTGCGCAACAACTGAACACTTACAGTGTGGTTGATGCACAGGTTTTGGTGTTGACAGAGAGTGCGGTCTCGGCGTTGGGTAGCTTGTTTGAAGAGAAATAACCGCATAGCGTAATGAGTAGGATAAGTCGGATATTAGTACGCCCGCTGGTGACTGAGAAGATGAACCGTCTGGAGGGGCGTCCGCCCAAGAAGGGCAAGGTTCAGCTGAACCAGTATGGGTTTATAGTAGACCGCAGTGCGAACCGGATAGAGATTCGCCGTGCGGTGGAGGAGTATTATGGTGTTACCGTTGTACGGGTTAACACGATGAACTATATGGGTAAGCGCCGTACTCGCTACACGAAGACGGGTCTGCTTTCCGGTCGTACGAAGGCCTTCAAGAAAGCGATAGTGACGCTCAAGGAGGGGGATAGTATTGACTTCTATAGCAATATCTAGGAAGAGATGGCAGTAAGGAAAATGAAGCCAGTTACACCTGGCCAGCGTCATAAGGTGATCAGCACCTTCGATGAGATAACCACTTCGAAGCCTGAGAAGAGCCTACTTGCGCCCCTCAAGAAGAGCGGGGGGCGAAACAACTCCGGTAAGATGACCGTCCGCAACATCGGTGGTGGGCACAAGCGTCGTTACCGTATTATCGATTTTGACCGCGAGCGTGAGGGGCAGGTGGCAACGGTGAAGACCATTGAGTACGATCCGAACCGCTCTGCCCGTATTGCGCTTGTTTGCTACCGCGACGGCGAGAAGCGCTACATCGTGGCGCCGCACGGCATCAAGGTGGGCCAGGAGATTGTGTCTGGTCGTGGTGCTGAGCCGGAGGTGGGCAATACGCTCTACCTGGCTGATATCCCGCTGGGTACGGTTGTGCACAACGTGGAGCTGCATCCTGGCCGTGGCGCGGTCATCGCGCGTAGCGCTGGTACTAGCGCCGTGCTGCTTTCCCGCGAGGGCAAGTATGCGCAGCTGCGTCTGCCTAGCGGCGAGGTGCGCATGGTGCTGCTGACCTGCAAGGCGACCATCGGCGAGGTGTCGAATAAGGACCACGCGTTGCAGAAGTCGGGTAAGGCGGGCCGTAGCCGCTGGCTGGGGCGCCGTCCTCGGGTTCGTGGTGTGGCGATGAACCCTGTAGATCACCCGATGGGTGGTGGTGAGGGTAAGTCCTCGGGTGGGCATCCCCGCTCGCGTAAGGGCTTGCTGGCTAAGGGTTACAAGACGCGTAAGCGTAAGAACCCGTCGAGTAAGTTCATTGTGGAGAGGCGCAAACGTAAATAGGCGTTAGGAAAGGAATAGAATATGAGTAGATCACTTAAGAAGGGTCCCTTTATCGCCTATAAGCTGGAGCGTCGGATCCTCGAGATGAATTCGGGTGCGAAGAAGAAGGCAGTGCTGAAGACGTGGTCGCGTGCTTCGATGATTTCGCCTGACTTCGTGGGGCACACGATAGCGGTTCATAATGGTAACAAGTTCATCCCGGTGTACATTACGGAGAACATGGTGGGGCATAAGCTCGGTGAGTTTGCCCCGACGCGTACCTTCCGTGGCCACTCGGGCAACCGTAAGTAGTCATCCGCGTAAATAGGAGCAATTGATATGGGAAAAAGGAAAGCGATAAGCGCGGCGGCTCGTAAGGAGGCCAAGATGGCGCGCTCTGAGGCGATTTTGCGGCACTGCCCGCTGTCGCCCCGCAAGGTTCGCCTGGTGGCCGATATGGTTCGCCGAGTGGAGGTCAGCCGCGCACTGAGCATGCTGCGTTACGATAGCCATGGCGGTGCGCCCTACGTGGAGAAGGTGCTGCTGAGCGCTGTGAACAACTGGGAGCAGAAGCATCCTGGCGTTTCGCCGGAGGATGTGGTGCTCGAGGTGAAGACGATAATGGTGGATGAGGGGCGTACGCTCAAGCGTATTCGTCCGCGCGCCCAGGGCCGTGCGAACCGGATCTTGAAGCGTTCTTGCCACATTTATGTTGAGGTTGCCGAGCGTGCGGCAGCGGAGGCGAAGGATGCGCCGGCTGCTGCTGAGGCCAAGGAAAAAGTAACGGAGTAGTCGAGTATGGGACAGAAAGTAAATCCGATAAGCAACCGTCTGGGCATCATCCGGGGTTGGGATTCGAATTGGTTCGGGGGGAATGATTACTCCCAAAAGCTGGTTGAGGACGATAAGATTCGTCGCTATCTGAAGGTGCGTCTGGCGCGTGCAGGCGTTTCGCGCGTGGTGATAGAGCGTACGCTCAAGCTGCTGACCGTGACCATCTACACGTCTCGTCCTGGCACGATTATCGGTCGTGGTGGGCAGGAGGTGGACACGCTCCGTGGTGAGCTGTGCCGCCTGACGGAGAAGGATGTGCAGATAAACATCTTCGAGGTGAAGCGCCCGGAGCTGGATGCGCAGCTGGTGGCAGAGAACGTGGCCCGTTCGCTGGAGGGGCGTGCATCTTTCCGCCGTGCGCTGAAGATGGCCATCGGTTCAACGATGCGTATGGGGGCTGAGGGGATTAAGATCCAGGTGGCTGGTAGGCTTGGTGGGGCTGAGATGGCTCGTACCGAGACGATGAAGGAGGGGCGTATCCCCTTGCATACCTTCCGTGCGGATATCGACTATGCGCTCTGCGAGGCGCTGACGAAGGTTGGTATCATCGGTGTGAAGGTATGGATATGTAAGGGTGAGGTTTACGGTAAGCGTGACCTTTCACCGAATGTGGGGGCAAGTCAGGGTAGCGGTGGCCAGGGCCGTCCGCAGCGCGGTGGTCGTCGTGATGGTCGTCGTGCGCCTCGTAACCCCCGACAGAACGATAAATAAGGTCTAAGCGATGCTACAACCGAAGAAGACAAAGTACAGGAAGGTCCAGAAGGGTCGGATGAAGGGTATTGCCCACCGTGGCAACCAGCTGGCATTCGGTTCTTTCGGTATAAAGACGATGGAGAAGGCCTGGATTACCGGTCGTCAGATTGAGGCTGCCCGTCAGGCCGTAACGCGCTACATGAAGCGTGAGGGTAAGATCTGGATTCGTATTTTCCCCGATAAGCCGATTACCAGCAAGCCGGCTGAGGTTCGTATGGGTAAGGGTAAGGGTGCACCGGAGGGCTTTGTTGCGCCGGTAACCCCAGGCCGTATTATCCTGGAGGCAGATGGTGTACCTTTCGAGGTGGCCAAGGAGGCTTTGCGCCTTGCAGCCCAGAAGTTGCCCGTGGTGACGAAGTTGGTGGTACGTAGGGATTACACTGAAAAAGACGTATTTACGAAATGAAATCAGCAGAGATAAGGGAGCTCTCTCTGGAGGAGCTGGAGGAGCGCATAGAGGCGGAGCGTGAGCATCTGCACCATTTGCAGATGAACCATGCCGTGTCGCCGCTGGAGAACCCGATGCAGCTTCGTGTGGCGAAGAAGAATATCGCTCGTATGCTGACGATTTTGACCGAGCGTCGCTCGGCAGAGAAATAGAAAGGAGATAGGGAAGCATGGAAGAACAGCAAGTGGCTAGGAATCTCCGCAAGGAGCGCCAGGGTGTAGTGGTGAGCGACAAGATGGATAAGTCGGTCATCGTGGCCGTGGAGCGCCGCGTGAAGCACCCGAAGTACGGTAAGTTTGTGCACCGTACGACCCGGTTCTGCGCTCATGATGAGAAGAATGAGTGCGGCGTGGGCGATGTGGTTCGTATAATGGAGACGCGTCCGTTGAGCAAGACGAAGTGCTGGCGCGTGGTGGAAATCATCGAGAAGGCTAAGTAGGTTATGATACAGCAAGAGAGTCGACTGATGGTTGCCGACAACAGCGGGGCGAAGGAGGTACTTTGCATCCGCGTGTTGGGTGGCACGAAGAAGCGCTACGCAACGATAGGTGACAAGATAGTTGTCACGGTGAAGAATGCCATCCCGAGCGGCGATGCCAAGAAGGGTACCGTTAGCAAGGCAGTGGTTGTCCGCGTGAAGAAGGAGATACGCCGGCCCGATGGTTCGTACATTCGTTTTGATGAGAACGCTTGCGTTCTGCTGAAGAACGATGGCGAGATTCGTGGGACTCGTATTTTCGGCCCGGTGGCGCGTGAGCTGCGCGATGGGTATATGAAGATTGTATCACTGGCGCCGGAGGTGCTTTAAGGATTATATGTGATGAAGAGATTGCACATCCGTAAGGGCGATATGGTCTACGTGACGACTGGTCGTGACCGTGGCGCCAAGGGGAAGGTACTGGCCGTTTTCCCGAAGAGGGATAGGGCTATAGTAGAGGGTGTAAACATGGTGAAGAAGCATGTGAAGCCTAATGCTCAGAATACCCAGGGGGGTATCGTGGAGCAGGAGGCGGCCATTCATGTTTCCAACCTCATGCTTTTGGACCCGGAGAGTGGCGAGCCGACGCGTATAGGTCGCCGTCGTAACGAGGAGGGGAAGCTGGTGCGCTACTCCAAGAAATCTAACAGGGAGATTAAGTAATGCAGTATAAGCCAGAGTTGCGCAAGCAGTATGAGGAGCAGATTGTGCCTGCGCTGACTAAGAGTTTTGGCTACACGAGTAGCATGCAGGTGCCTCGCCTGGTGAAGATTGTGCTGAACCAGGGGGTAGGTCGTGCGACTGAGGACCGTAAGCTGGTAGAGCAGGCCCAGGCCGAGCTGACGCAGATCGCCGGCCAGAAGGCTGTGATCACGAAGGCGAAGAAGGACATTTCTAACTTCAAGCTGCGTAAGGGCATGCCGATAGGGACTACGGTTACGCTGCGTCGCGACCGGATGTATGAGTTCCTGGATCGTCTGATTAACGTGTCCTTGCCTCGTATCCGTGACTTCCATGGTGTATCTGAGAACCTGGATGGTCAGGGTAACTATACGCTTGGTATTTCGGAGCAGATTCTCTTCCCGGAGATAGACATTGACAAGATCAATCGTCTGATGGGTGTAGAGGTAACCTTCGTAACCACGGCGAAGACGGATCAGGAGGGGTATGCGCTGCTGAAGGAGTTCGGCATACCGTTTAAGAATGCAAAAAAGAGCGAGTAGATGGCAAAGGAGTCGATGAAGGCGCGCCAGGCGCGCCGCGAGAAGATGGTAGCCCGCTACGCTGAGAAGCGTGCCCGCCTGAAGGCGGAGGGCGATTACGAGGGGCTGCAGAAGCTCCCGCGCGATGCGAGCCCTGTGCGGCTGCATAGCCGTTGCAAGATTACGGGTCGCCCTCGTGGCTATATGCGCCAGTTTGGCATAAGCCGTATCACCTTCCGTGAGATGGCCTCGCAGGGGCTGATTCCTGGTGTGAAGAAGGCTAGCTGGTAGTCAATAATTAGGAGGAAGAATAAGATGCTAACGGATCCCATAGCAGACTACCTGACGCGTATACGCAACGCCGTTCGTGCGGGTCATAGGGTAGTGGAGATTCCCTCTTCGAAGATGAAGCGTGATATGACGCGGATACTCTTTGATCAGGGTTACATACTGAATTACAAGTTCGAGGATGATGGCCGTAGCGGCATTATCAAGATAGCCCTGCGCATCGATCCCCGCACGAAGCAGAATGCGATCAAGCAGCTCAAGCGTATTAGCCGCCCGGGGCTTCGCCAGTACCGTAGTGCTGACAAGTTGCCGCGCGTGCTCAATGGGCTGGGTATAGCAATTGTATCTACCTCGCAGGGTGTGATGACCGACAAGCTGGCCCGGAAGAAGGGTATCGGCGGCGAGGTGATCTGCGAGGTGTACTAGTCATAGGATTACAATCAAAAGAAGGAAATGTCTCGAATAGGAAAGAAACCTGTAAACTTACCAGCTGGGGTGGCCGTTTCGGTCGACAAGGAGAATGTGGTAAGCGTCAAAGGGCCTCTTGGTGAGCTTTCGCAGAAGGTCGATCCCGACATTACTGTGGATGTGAAGGAAGGGGTAGTGGAGTTGACGCGTCCGACGGATCAGAAGCGCCATCGTAGCATGCACGGTCTTTACCGCGCGCTGATAAACAACATGGTGGTTGGCGTGTCGACTGGCTGGGAACTCCGGCAGGAGCTGATAGGTGTGGGTTATAAGGCAGAAGTTCAGGGTCAGATTCTAACGCTGAGCCTTGGTTTTTCGCACGATATCCAGATTCAGCTGCCGGCTGAGATTAAGGTTGAGGCAGAACAGGTACGCCGTGGTAACCCGATAGTTATTTTACGTTCGGCTGATAAGCAGCTGCTGGGTCAAGTGGCGGCTAAGATTCGCTCTCTGCGTCCGCCGGAGCCTTACCGTGGGAAGGGTATTCGCTTTGTGGGTGAGGAGATTCGTCGTAAGGCAGGTAAGTCTGCGGGTGCGTAACGTATTATAGGGAAATTGAGGTTATAACATGGCATTGACAAAGAGAGAGACGCGTCTGCGCATAAAGAAGCGTATTCGTCGTCGTATAAGTGGTACGGCAGCCCGTCCTCGGATGACCGTATTCCGTAGCAATAAGCAGATTTACGTTCAGTTCGTGAACGATGATGAGGGCAAGACCCTCGCTTCGGCCTCTTCGCGTGCGGCTTCCATCGTGGAGCAGGGTTCAATGAGCAAGGTGGCTCAGGCGCAGCAGGTGGGGCGTTTGGCTGCTGAAGTGGCAAAGGCTGCAAATATTAGCGAGGTGGTATTTGACCGTAATGGTTACCAGTACCATGGTCGCGTGAAGGCGCTGGCTGAGGCGGCGCGTGAGGGTGGTTTAATATTCTAAATGAGGTAGATATGGCTTTTGAAAAACATGTAAGGGTACGTGCGACGGATCTGGAGCTGAAGGATCGCCTCGTTGGGATACAGCGTGTGGCCAAGGTGACGAAGGGTGGTCGTACTTTTAGCTTCTCCGCGATTGTAGTTGTGGGTGATGAGAATGGCGTGGTTGGCTATGGTCTGGGCAAGGCTGGTGAGGTTTCCACTGCGATTGCCAAGGGGATTGAGGCGGCCAAGAAGAATCTCTATCGTATTCCTATCCACAAGGGTACGATTCCGCACGAGCAAGAGGCAAAGTTCGGTGGTGCCAAGGTGCTAATCAAGCCGGCGACCCCTGGTACTGGTGTGACCGCCGGTGGTGCTATGCGCGCCGTGCTGGAGAGCGTAGGCATACGCGACGTATTGGCGAAGAGCAAGGGGTCTTCCAACCCGCACAACCTGGTTAAGGCTACCATGGCGGCGTTGCTCGAGCTCCGTGATGCTCGTGAGATTGCGCGTCTACGTGGGATAGATTTGGATAAGGTGTTTAACGGTTAGGAGGGAAGGTATTATGTCGAAGATACGTGTAACACAGGTTCGCAGTTTGATAGGGGCAACCAAGAGCCAGCGTGCGACGATGGCTACTTTGGGTCTGCGCCGTATTCGTCATTCGGTGGAGCTAGAAGACAGAGAGGATTTGAAGGGTGCACTTCGTAAGGTGGAGCATCTGGTAGTAATAGAAAAATTGTAAGGGAGGTTCTAGATGTCACAGGATGTTCGTTTAGATAGTTTGCGCCCTAATGCGGGTTCGACTCGTGAGCGTAAGCGCGTAGGTCGTGGCCAGGGTTCTGGCCGTGGCGGTACGTCGACTCGTGGCCATAAGGGGGCGAAGTCCCGTTCTGGTTACTCTCGTAAGATGGGCTTTGAGGGAGGACAGATGCCCTTGCAGCGTCGTCTGCCGAAGTTTGGCTTTACCAACCCATTCCGTGTTGAGTATAGCGTTATCAACCTTTCCGACCTGCAGCGTATAGCTGAGTCCAAGTCGGTAGAGGAGATAACCCCCGAAATTCTGCACGCCCTTGGTGAGGTTCAGAAGCGCGACAAGGTAAAGATCCTCGGTGGTGGTGAGTTGACAAAGAAGCTGACGGTAGTGGCGGATGCTTTTTCCGCTAGTGCAAAACAGGCAATAGAAGCCCAGGGGGGTACGATAAAAGTTCGTTAGGGTCTATGAGAAAGTTCATCGAAACGCTCAAGAATATTGCGAAGATTGAGGATCTTCGTAAGCGTATAATCTATACGCTTGGAATACTCCTGGTCTATCGTCTTGGGAGCTTCGTTGTACTCCCAGGTATCGACCCAACGCAGCTTGGTGCTCTTCAGCGTCAGACAGAGGATGGAATGATGAGCCTCCTGAATATGTTTTCAGGAGGCGCTTTCAGCAACGCCTCGATATTTGCGCTGGGCATAATGCCCTATATCTCTGCCTCGATTGTTGTTCAGCTGCTGGGGATGGCTCTGCCCTACTTCCAGCGTTTGCAGCGTGAGGGGGAGAGTGGCTTCAGAAAAATCAATCAGATAACCCGCTATTTGACTGTTGCTATTCTGGCTCTTCAAGCCCCGGGGTATCTTGCCAATCTTCACTACCAGCTTCCTGCAAGCGCATTCGCTGTGCAGGGGGTATACTTTACAATCATGGCGACCATCATCCTCATTGCAGGCACGATGTTCGTTATGTGGCTCGGAGAGCGTATAACGGAGAAGGGGATAGGTAATGGCATATCGCTCATCATTATGATCGGTATTATAGCTCGTTTGCCCTTTGCCTTTGCTGCTGAGTTTTTCAACCGTGCAGAGGAGATGGCGGGGGGGCTGGTTATGTTCCTTGTAGAGCTGGTTGTCCTCTTTGTTGTATTTATGTTCTCGATTCTACTGGTGCAGGGTACTCGTAAGATTCCCGTTCAGTACGCAAAGCGTATTGTTGGTAATCGCCAGTACGGGGGGGCTCGCCAGTACATCCCGCTGAAGGTTAATGCTGCTGGGGTTATGCCGATCATCTTTGCTCAGGCGTTGATGATGCTGCCAGCACTGTTCTTTAGCTCGCAGGAGAATCCTTCTGGCTTCGCTGCGGCGTTTACGAATATTGCAGGCTTTTGGTACAACTTTACCCTGGCGTTGCTAATTATCGTCTTCACGTACTTCTACACGGCGATTACGGTTAATCCTAACCAGATGGCTGAGGACATGAAGCGAAATGGTGGCTTCATCCCTGGGGTTAAGCCTGGGCGTAAGACGGTGGAGTTTCTCTACGAAATAATCTCTCGCATTACGCTACCGGGAGCGATATTTCTTGCGCTCATAGCGATACTGCCGTCGTTCGCCGTGATGTTTGATGTCAATACGCAGTTTGCGCAGTTCTACGGTGGGACTTCGCTCCTAATTCTTGTTGGCGTGGTGCTAGACACGCTCCAGCAGATTGAGAGCTACCTTCTGATGCGCCATTACGATGGCTTGATGGGTAGTGGCAAGGTTAAAGGGCGTAGGGGTTAGTTCCTACTAATATGTTTGCGTATGTCTGTTGGTAAGCCCATTCTTAAGTCCCCAGAGGAGATAGAGATACTCCGCAAGAACAATGTTCTAGTTGCTAGGACTTTGGCAGAGATAGCTCCTAAGGTTCGTCCTGGTGTTAAGACCATCGAGCTGGATCGTTTGGCAGAGGAGTTCATCCGTGATAATGGGGCACTACCCGGCTTTAAGGGCTATCAGGGCTTCCCTTATACGCTCTGCATCTCGGTTAATGATGCGGTAGTTCATGGTTTCCCTAGCTCCTATGAGCTTAAGGAGGGGGATATCGCTTCTATAGATTGCGGAACGATTTTAGAGGGGTTCTTTGGTGATTCTGCTTTTACGTTTCCTGTGGGAGAAATCTCTGATGAAGCGCAGAAGCTACTAGATAGAACTCGGGAGAGCCTTGAGCGCGGTATAGGTGCGATTCGGAAGGGCGCACGTACCGGTGACATCGGGCATGCGGTTCAGAGCTATGTTGAGTCCTTTGGTTATGGGGTTGTTCGTGAGATGGTCGGTCATGGTCTTGGTCGTACGATGCATGAGGCTCCCGAGGTGCCGAACTATGGCCGTCGTGGTCATGGCAAGACTCTCCAGCCTGGGATGGTTATTTGCATAGAACCGATGATAACGGCTGGTAAGCGTCGTATATACTCTGATAGCGATGGGTGGACAATTCGAACGACTGACGGAAGCCTAGCGGCTCATTTCGAGAAGGCGGTTGCTGTTCTTCCGGATGGTACAGCTGATGTGTTGACACCCTACGATGAGATAGACGTAGCTCTAGGTAATAAGTAATAGGAGAGTTGGTAAGGATGGCTAAGCAGGCATCGATAGAGAAAGATGGTGTAATAATTGAGGCGTTGAGTAATGCGATGTTTCGCGTAGAGCTGGAGAATGGGCACGTTATAACTGCGCACATATCTGGCAAGATGCGGATGCATTACATCAAGATTCTTCCTGGCGATAAGGTCAAGGTGGAGATGTCCCCCTACGATTTGTCAAAGGGGCGCATTACTTTCCGCTACAAGTAAATAAAGGAATTCTGTAACCATGAAGGTTAGAACATCTGTAAAGAAGCGCAGCGCAGACTGCAAGATTGTGCGTCGTAAAGGGCGTTTGTACGTGATTTGCAAAAAGAACCCCAAGTTTAAGCAGAGGCAAGGCAAATAATGTGTACCTTTGCGCGAAATTCAGTAGAATAGAGTATGGCACGAATAGTAGGAGTAGATTTACCGAAGAATAAGCGGGGGGAGATAGCGCTGACGTATATTTACGGTATTGGCCGTAGCAGCGCCCGTAAGATTTTGGCCGAGGCGTCGATTGACCCGGCAATAAAAGTGCAGGATTGGAGCGACGATCAGGTGGCTGCCATCCGTTCGATTATCGGCGAGCAGTACAAGGTAGAGGGCGAGCTCCGGTCGGAGGTTCAGCTCAACATCAAGCGTTTGATGGATATCGGTTGCTACCGTGGGATTCGTCACCGCTTGGGCTTGCCAGTGCGCGGTCAGGGTACTAAGAACAATGCTCGTACTCGCAAGGGTAAGCGTAAGACTGTAGCAAACAAGAAGAAAGCGACCAAATAAGTAGGTTCATGGCAAAGAAATCAGGTTCGTCTAAGCGGAAGAAAAAGGTGCGCGTTGAGCCTATCGGGCAGGCGCACATTCATTCCTCATTCAATAATATCATTATCACGCTGGCCAATGCCAACGGTGATGTGATTTCTTGGTCCTCGTCGGGCAAGAATAAGTTCCGTGGTTCCAAGAAGAATACCCCCTATGCGGCGCAGGTGTGTGCACAGGACTGTGCCAAGGAAGCGTACGACCTGGGGCTAAGGAAAGTGCGTGTATACGTGAAAGGCCCGGGTTCTGGTCGTGAGTCTGCGATACGCTCGCTTCATAATGCGGGTATAGAGGTCATGGAGATTATCGATGTTACTCCCATGCCCCACAACGGCTGTCGTCCTCCTAAGCGTCGCCGTGTGTAATTGTGGCCTTTTAGAGGCGTTTGAATAGCAAAAGAAAAGGAGTAAAAGGAAAATGGCAAGATACACAGGACCTAGGTCAAAGGTGGCACGTAGGTTTGGTGAACCGATCTTTGGCCCGGACAAGGCCTTGGAGAAGAAGTCCTATCCCCCGGGTGTTCATGGTATTAATAAGCGTCGCCGTAAGGTTTCTGAATATGGCGTTCAGCTGATGGAGAAGCAGAAGGCGAAGCATATCTATGGCCTTCTTGAGCGTCAGTTCTCGAATCTCTTCAAGAAAGCCGCTCGTAAGCGCGGTGTAACGGGTGAAATACTTCTGCAGCTGCTAGAGAGTCGGCTTGACAATGTAGTTTATCGTCTCGGAATAGCTCCGACCCGCGCTGCGGCTCGTCAGCTTGTTTCCCATCGCCATATCGTTGTAAATGGTCAGGTGGTAAATATCCCTTCGTATACGCTTCGTCCTGGTGACTTGGTTGGTGTGCGTGAGCGTTCTAAGTCGCTACAGGCAATTAACGATAGCCTGGTTGGCAATCGTGCGCGTAGCTACTCCTGGTTGGAGTGGGATGCACAAGCCAAGGTCGGGAAGTTTCTGGCTGTTCCTGAGCGGGCAGATATCCCCGAGAACATCAAGGAGCAGCTGATAGTAGAATTGTACTCAAAGTAGTAGGTAGGATTATATGGCGATATTGGATTTTCAGAGGCCTGACAAGGTCATCATGTTGGAGGGGACTCCTACGAAAGCGAGTTTTGAACTTCGCCCGTTGGAGCCAGGTTATGGAATCACGATCGGGAATTCTCTTCGTCGTATACTTCTATCCTCCCTTGAGGGCTTCGCCATCTC
>PDRH01000039.1 GCA_002748015.1 Bacteroidota bacterium
CCCGGAAGCATCCGGTGCGGTGTCGACGTGAGCGAGGAAGCCGATGGCTGGCACCTTCCTGTCTATGTTGGAGGGAATAGACCCCATAACGTAGCCGAATTCATCCAGCTCGGCCTTGATGCCCATATCGTTCAGCTCCTGGCACAGCATGTTGAGGAGGTCATACTCCTTCTGGGCGCTGGGCTGGGTTTCCGACTCGGGGTTCGACTGCGTGTCTATAGCGACGTAGCGCAGGAATTTATCCACTAATTTTTCCATGTATATTGGTTTTATCTTGTTGCACGGTTGAGGCGCATCGTAGGGCTGCGTACAAGGCACAAATTAAGCGGATTCTTTCCAATTACACAAGCGGATGCGGCAAGGGGGGCAAAATCAACCCATGTGTGTAGGGTTATTCCGGGGCGAGCGTAGGGAAGGAGGGGAAGGAGTAGGGGGAGGCAGGGGAATATGTAACCTTTTAGCGAGGTACTTCGTAGGTGTATTACCAATAGGTAACCATCTTAATACCAATTATTTCACCGTAACCTGACGTTCTAAATAAGCATAGTTACTATTTAGAATTTGGATGTATTAGAGGGAAAATATACGTTCGCGGTGTGAAAGGGGTTCGTTTTGATGAATGTCGTATATACGTCTGCAAGTAGCCCCATTTATTCCATATAGAGAAGAAAGTTGCTTTTGGTGAACCTCTAATCTAGCAATCTATGATACGAATTATCGACCTTAAGACGCGCTGGAAGTTGAACCTGAGCTTTGGAATAATCCTAATCCTGATACTCTCTGGTTCTCTCTGCATCAATAAGCTGATGCGCAACACGTTGAACAACAGTAGCGGGATGGACTACCTTAATGGTGCGACTCTGAGCTACAGGGCGATACGGCTAGGTGTAGTCAAATACCTTGCGTTTGGGAAGCTGATGTTCGTAGAAGAGGCCCGGAAAGAGGCGACGAAGCTAGGTAAGGACATGGGGGCTTTTGCTGCACTTCCTGTTGATGGGTACGCTTCTATGAGCACAAATATCGTTGGGCGGGTGGATGAATACATGGCTACGATGGAGGAGCTAGTAGCCGCCGTGGAGAAGAGCCGGAAGTCGAAAGAGGAGCTTAGCCAGGATGTTCTGGAGCTGGCCGTGAGCGACAGCTCGAAGAGCGGGCTACGTGCCCAGGTGGCGATTCACCGAGTGCTAATGGCACTGGATGAGTACTGGCTCACTCGGGACGAGGTGCACATGGAGCATGCGCTGTCGTCTGGTGAGGTGCTGGCGCGGGTGGCTCCAGAGCAGCGTGAGGCTATAGCGTGCCTGATAGAGCAAATTAGCGCTTTCAACGAGAGCTGCCGGGTCTTCTTTGCGGAGGAGGCTCGCCTCCTGAAGCAAGGTAGGGAGCTAAGCGCAGAGTTTGCGAGCTGCTATGCGGTTTGCGAAGCGGACAAGGCACGGAATGTGAACTTTCTGATGTCGGCCTCCGCCACGATTCTCATCCTGGTGGTGCTGCTGAGTCTACTCTTTGCGCAGCTAATTTCTAGGTACATCGTTCGGATGCTGGCGCGAGTGGTGAACCGAACGAACCACTGCGCCCGGGGTGATTTTAGCTTCACAGTGGATGAGCGGGATATGCGGATTAAGGATGAGTTCGGGGCGGTGGCGCGTGCGCAGTCTGAGCTCACGATGAATGTGAAGGAGATTGTAGGGCGTGTGCTCCGTGAGTCGGAGGAGCTGCAGCATACGAGTGCGGAGCTGAACGAGATGGCGGTTTCGCTCTCGGAGAGCTCGCTCCGGCAGGCGAGCAGCACCGAGGAGGTGAGCAGCGCGATGGAGGAGATGTCTGCCAACATCGACCAGAATGCGGAGAATGCGCTCACGAGCGGGAAGATCTCTGAGGGGATGCACGTGAGCATGGGGCATGTACGCAGCCTGTCCGGGGAGATGCTCAGCTCGTCGAAGACCATTGCGGAACGGATAACCGTAATCAATGACATAGCGAACCAGACAAACATTCTGGCGCTGAATGCGGCGGTGGAAGCGGCCAGGGCCGGGGAGAGCGGGCGTGGTTTTGCGGTGGTGGCCGCAGAGGTGCGTAAGCTGGCGGAGAGGAGTCAATCGACGGCGGTGGAGATTATCGAGCTGTCGAATAGCTCCCTTTCCATAACGTCTAAGACAGGGTCGGCGCTGGAGGAGGCGCTGCCGAAGGTGGAGCGGACGGCGCAGCTGGTGCAGGATATTGCGGCCAACACCTCGGAGCAACGGGCGGGCGTGGAGCAGATTAACGGTGCGATTCAGCAGCTGAATAGCGACGTTACGGATAATGCGCAAGCGGCCGAGCAGATTGCGCAGAATGCGGTGCATCTAAACGTACAGGCGATAGCGCTGCAGGATGTGGTGGAGTTCTTCAAGATTTAGGGGGAGCTACCAGCGGGCCAGGACGTAAACCCTAGAGCATGCAGCAAGATAATATAAGGATACTATAGACTGAAACGTGTTGAGGAGATCAATGGCCCCCCCAAGCCCTCTGGGCTTGGGGGGGGCCATTTTAGGGCATGTGGATAATATGAATACAGAAAACGATATACATAACATGAATACAGAAAACATTGAATAGTTGATAATTCTCTAGCGGCCTTACGAGAGGGGGCGATCTGTAAAAAGCTATAAATCATATAGTTTGACAGATAATGTAAGCTAGATATTTGCTGTCATGGTCAATATAATATAGATTTGCATGCTAAATTGGGGACATTTCCTGACTGAGTAATGCTGTCCTAGTATGCTGCTTCATTCGCCTTACGTACTAATAGATTGCGCGCACCAATGACCGATTGAACCTATGATACGAATTATCGACCTAAAGACCCGCTGGAAGCTAAATCTGAGCTTTGGGATGATTCTCGTGCTTATACTACTGGGGATGCTGTGCGTCAAGCAGCTGACAAAAACTGCTTTTGATAACTGCCGAGGTATGGACTACCTTAATATCGCGCATCGAAACTATACGCAGATGCGCTTCAATGTAACGAAATACGTGGCGTTTGATGACCTGAAGTACATCACGATGACTGAGGATTGCGCCCAAAAGGTGCATGATGAAATGGGGCACATTGCGCATCTACCGATAGATGGCTACCAAGAGATGGGTAAGGAGATTGATGCGCTGACCGATGAATACATGCGTGTACTCGGTGAGTTGGTAGCTGGCTTCGAGGATTGCCATGCCAGAAGACATAAGATAATTGCAGATTTGAAGTCGCTTAATAACCCTGATACGACAACGAAGAGTCTTCTCGGTCGCCTCCAGCTTCGTAAGGTAATAGAGGGAATAGAAGCCTTTTGGGATCTGCGTGAGGATACTCGGATCACCCAGGCAATATCCGAGGCCGAAGAGTTCATCCGGTTGCAACCGGCCTACGCAGAAGACATGCAGGGGATTATAGACGATATTCAGGCATTCCATAGGAGGTCTTCTACTATTTTCGCGATGGATAATATGCATATTGGGCTAGGGAACAATCTTACAGAGCGGTTCGAGGTCTACTATGAGCAGTGCGAGGAGCATAAGCTAAGCAACCTACAAAGAAGCAAGATATCGTCGGTGGTTATTCTTGTGGTGGTTATACTCCTAAGCATCCTCCTAGCGCAGCTCATCTCGCGCTACATCATCCGGATGCTAGGACGGGTTGTAAACCGTACCAGCCACTGTGCACAGGGCAACTTTAGCTTCACCGTAGATGAACGGGACATGCGGATTAAGGATGAATTCGGGGCAGTAGCCCGTGCGCAGTCTAAGCTTACAAGCAACGTGAGATCAATCGTTACAAAAATCCAGAAGGAGTCGGAGGAGCTACAAAGCGCCAGCTCTGAGCTGAACAAAATGGCTGTTTCCCTCTCCGAGAGTTCACTCCGCCAGGCGAGCAGTACGGAGGAGGTGAGCAGCGCAATGGAGGAGATGTCGGCCAACATCGATCAGAATGCGGACAATGCCCTAACAAGCGGGAAGATCTCGGAGGGTATGCACGTGAGTATGGGAAATGTAAGCAAGCTGTCCGAGGAGATGCTCAACTCATCCAAGACCATTGCGGAGCGGATAACAGTAATCAACGATATAGCGAACCAGACAAACATCCTTGCGCTCAATGCAGCAGTGGAGGCCGCACGGGCCGGGGAGAGCGGGCGGGGCTTTGCCGTAGTAGCCAACGAAGTACGTAAATTGGCGGAGCGAAGCCAGACGACCGCAATGGAGATTATCGAGCTGTCGAATAGCTCGCTATCGGTTACGACTAAGACGGGTGAAGCGCTAGAGAAGGCTCTTCCAAAGGTAGAGCAGACGGCGCAACTAGTTCAGGAGATTGCCGCCAACACCTCGGAGCAACGGTCCGGCGTGGAACAGATTAACGGCGCCATTCAGCATATGAACGATGGGGTAACTGATAATGCCCAGGCCGCAGAGCAAATTGCTCAGAATGCAAAACAGCTAAATACGCAGGCTATTGCGCTGCAAGAGGTGGTGAAGTTCTTCCAAGTATAACCCTAATTTGGTACATAGCGCAGCGGCAAGCCGACTGCCGCTACGAGCTAGCTGCTCGGCATGGTTTGGTACAATTTTGCGCGCTAAGCAGTAAGTAGCCCCCTAGGTAAAGCGGTTCTTTGCGTCGCTCAACGGTGCCAACGCACTAGCTCACGCCAGCCGCCACATGCCTAGAATAGGAAATGGGTATCAAGCGAATCGCAGCAAGAGGGGAGGCATTCGGCATTAGCGGAGACGCACATGAAAAAGCGGGCGACCATCCTGTAGGACACCAGGAACGGTCGCCCGCTACTTACTCAATGAGAGTTCGCTGGGCTACTGCTGGGCAATCCAGCTCTCTACGTTCTTCTGGATGCGGTCGATGGGGTCTCCCTCAAGGGAAACATCGAACTTCTTACCGGTAATCTTCTCATATAGCTCAACATAGCGACCGGTAATTTCCTGTTGACGCTCTGGAGTCAGAGCGGGTATCTGCTGCCCCTCCTGACCATTAAAGCCATTGTCCATGAGCCATTGACGCACAAACTCCTTGGATAGCTGACGCTGGGGTTCCCCTTTCTCTAGACGCTCCTGGTAACCCTCGGAGTAGAAGTAGCGGGAGCTATCCGGGGTGTGTATTTCGTCTATAAGCATTATCTGGCCATGGCGGTTACCAAACTCATACTTGGTGTCAACGAGTATGAGCCCCTGCTTTGCAGCCATTTCCGTACCACGGGCGAAAAGAGCGAGCGCATACTTCTCGAGCTGCCTATACTCCTCCTCCTTAACGATTCCACGGGCAATGATATCCTCGCGGCTAATATCCTCATCGTGCCCCTCCGCGGCCTTAGTGGTGGGGGTTATGATGGGGGTGGGGAGCTTTTCATTCTCGCGAAGCCCCTCGGGTAGGGCTACGCCACAAAGCGTACGCTTACCGGCCTTATACTCGCGCCAAGCATGACCGCTAAGGTAGCCCCGTACAACCATCTCCACGGGATAGGTCTGGCACTTATAGCCCACAGTGACCATGGGGTCCGGCATGGCGAGCTTCCAGTTGGGCAGAATGTCGCGGGTGGCATCGAGGAATACGGCAGCAATCATGTTGAGTACCTGTCCCTTGCCGGGGATACCCCAGGGCATCACCACGTCGAAGGCGCTAAGCCTATCACTAACGACCATGGCCAGGAGCCCCCCCTTAAGGGTATACACATCCCTAACCTTTCCGTGGTATACGGCTTCCTGATTGGTAAAGTTGAAATCTGTTTTTAGAACTGCTTGCTGCATGGCTATGGTATGTTGTTATCGGTATCGGTTTTGCCCTCGCTCTCGAAGGCTTGAACTATTTGGGTTACGAGCCTGTGGCGCACTATGTCGCGGGTGCCGAACTCCACCACGGTAACGCCCTGTAGGTCTCGGACTAAATCTACCGCACGACGAAGACCGGATTGGTTTGGATTTGGGAGATCGACCTGACTGGCATCACCGGTTACGAGGAACTTGGCATTTCTACCCATACGGGTAAGGAACATCTTCATCTGGGCGAGGGTTGCGTTCTGAGCTTCGTCCAGTATGACAAAAGCATCGTCCAGGGTACGTCCCCGCATATAGGCTAGGGGAGCAATTTGTATGGTGCCATCCTCCAGCTTCCCCTTGAGTACCTGCTGGGGTAGCATATCGCGCAGACCGTCGTAGAGCGGCTGAAGGTAGGGGTCCAACTTCTCCTTGAGGTCTCCGGGTAAAAAACCCAGGCGTTCTCCGGCCTCAACTGCGGGGCGTGTAAGCACTATCCGCCGCAGCTCGCGCCGTTTAAGGGCTCGGACGGCAAGGGCTATGGCCATGTAGGTTTTCCCTGTACCGGCGGGGCCTAGTGCAAAGAGGAGATCGCTGTTCTCTAGGGCTTCCACGAGGGCTATTTGGCTTGGGGTTCTTGGACGAATAGTCCGTCCCTTGGCACCATGTACCAGGATTTCCTCCTGCTCTGGCCCCGAATGGAGCGCCTGCTGGAAATCGCCGGAAAGTAGCTCGCGCATAACAGCCACAGGCAACTCACCATGACGGCGGAAATAGTCCTCGCACTTAGCAATAAATTCCTCCAGCTCATCGAGGTTTTCCGGTACTCCAGTGGCTCTTATTTCATTGCCCCTGGCCACGAGCTTGAGGTTAGCGAAATGCTCGGCTAGGAGGTGGTACTTGCCATTATTGACCCCGTAGAGACTCAGGGGGTCAATGAAATCCAGACATACTACTCGCTCTTGCTGCGTACCCATTTGGTTTAATCTATGTTCTAGTCCCACCGTTATTATAAATGGTCTGAAGGGACTTTTGTTCAAAGAGAGGGGGCGCTACGAGTTGGCCGTAGCACCCCCTCGGGTGTTCATCGCAGAGAGCCTCTGCTGGCTTTCCGTGAACTAGTAGAAGAACTGATCGAGTCCCCAGCTGGCTACCGTAAGCAGCTCGTTGGGGTTATCGACCTGCTCGTTGTAGCTTGCCAGGCGTGCCATAAAGACATCGTAGAGGGCCGGGTCGCTGAACTGGAATAGGAGGATGGCATTGTAGCCCGGCCACACCTCATCATTGAAGCGGTGGTCTCCCTTCCTGTTCTTAGCCAGCACGTGGTTAACCACCTGGTAGCTCTTTATCTCTAGCTCTTCGCACATACGCTGCACTACGGGTGCTACGCCCACGTTGCAGGTAACGTATACCATTTTCATATCGTATCGCCCTCCAGTTTATTCCTCAACATTGCGCTTCAGCATACCCTCTATGGCTTTCTCCCTACGGTGTATCGCAGCATAGAAGGTTGGCACCACCAGCAGGGTAATGAAGGTGGAGACCAGCAGACCGCCAATCATGGTTATACCTAAAGGAGAGTATATCTCCCGGCCCATGTCAACACTCAGCGCCATAGGTAGCATACCGAGCATGGTTGTAAGGCTGGTCATAAGTACTGGGCGCAGACGGCTCCTTCCGGCTTCCCGGACTGCGGTCTCGAGGTCGTAGCCACGCTTACGCAGCAGCTTAATGTAATCAATGAGTACGATACCATTGTTCACCACGATACCGACCAGCATGATGATACCGATGAAGGCAGAAACGCTAAGGGTAGTATTGGTAACGAAGAAGGCCAGAATAACCCCAATAATGGTAAGCGGTACGGCCATCATGATGATGAAGGGGTCAACGAAGCTCTCGAACTGGCCTGCCATTACCATGTAGACCATAAGTATGCCAAGCACTAGCATAAGGTAAAGGCTGGAGAAGGCGGATTCCTGCTCCTTAATCTGACCGGCAGTCTCTACTACCACCCCATCAGGTATGTCTGAGGTAGCGATAATATCCTCAGCGATTTTGGCGGCATCGCCGAGCGGGATATTATCGAGATTAGCCTTTACTCGCACGATACGCTGCTGGGCTTCGCGGTCAATTTGAAGTACCCCCTGTCCAAGCTTAACGTCAGCTACAGCCCCCAGCTTAACCTTAGTGCCGGCTAGGTTGGTGATGAGTATGTTCTTAACATCCTCCACCTTATCGCTTGCCCCCTCCTCGTAGCGCAGGTATATACGGCGCGTGTTACCATCGGAGGATATCTTCCCTCCCTCCGTACCGTAGAGAGCCTGACGAACCTGAAGACCTATGAGACCGGAGTTTAGCATCATGCTGCTGGCCTTGTCCTCATCTATGTCAACGAGAATTTCCAGCTTACCTGGGTCGCGCGTCGTGATGATATCTGCAAACCCACCCCTTGCCTTTAGCGAGTCGGCGAGCATCTGCGCAGTAGCATTGATGGTGGCTAGGCTGCTCCCATAGACATTTATCTCTATGGGGGACTTATTCCCCTGCACGGCAGTCGAGAGGACAGAACCGCCCATAATCTTGTAGTTCTGCACCTCAGGTATCTTGGCCACAAGCTTACCCATTTCTCGGGCGATCTCCTCGGCGCTACGGGTGCGCTCGTTGGGTAGTACGAGGTGGCAGAGTATGGTACCAATGTTCTTCCCCTCCTTAAAGCCAACCGCAGTAAGGGCACCGTCACTGGTCTGCCCAGCAATGGACGCAAGCGTACCAGGGAGCATCTCGGGCACGTGCTCCTCAAAGAGCTTCATTACCTCACGGGTGACGCTATCGGTCTTCTCCACAGAGGCGGAAACCTCGAGCTGGATATTTACGGCAACATCGCCGGCATCCATCGCAGGGATATAGTCCGTACCGACAACCTTAGCCAGGAAGAGCGAGCCTATAAACAGGAGTAGCGCAATGAGCAGCGTTACGGCCTTGTGGTGAACAGTCCACTTGAGAACGTTGCTATAGACATCCTCCAACCATACGAATATGTTCTCGCTCAGTCGATAGAGCGGCCCATGCTTGCGATTCTTCCTGCTCTTGGCGGTAAGGAGCATCTTGGAGGAAACCATGGGGGTTAGCGCCAAGGCGGTAACCAGCGAGGCGATGAGGGTCACGGAGACCAAGACGGCCAGCTGCTTAAATAGTACACCGACAATCCCCCCCATGAAGACCATGGGCAGGAACACCATAAGGGTAGTAAGCGTACTGGCAATAATAGCAGAACCCATCTCGCTAGCCCCGAACATGGCTGCCTCATTACGTCCAGCCCCCCGCTCTATGTGCTGGTTGATGTTCTCAAGTACGACGATGGCGTTGTCCACAACCATACCCATGGCAATAATGAGCGACATGAGGGAGAAGATATTGATACTCCATCCGATGACGAACATGAGTATCAAGGCGGTAATCAGGGAGAAGGGGATGGTAAGCACAACGATGAAGCTCTGCCGCCAATCGCGAAGCATGGCCAGCACGACCAGCACCACGAAGATGAGGGAGTACAGGAGCGAAGAGGAAAGACCGGAGATTGACTCCCTTACCACCTCGTCCGCGAACATCACCTCATTGATTTCCACGTCCGGAGGCAGAGTTTTACGTACCTCTTCCATCTTGGCCCGTACCCGCTTAGCCACCTCAAGGGTATTCTCGCCGGACTGCTTCTGTATCATGACGGCCGCCCCCTGACCATGCAGGGACTGGGCTACGGCTGTCATTTCCTCAGTGGTGAGGGAAACCTCAGCGACATCCCTGAGCTTCACCCCCTGACCAAGAATGGACACCTGCGTATTCTTGAGGGTCTCTAGGCTATTCACGTTGGCGGGTATGCGCACCGCAAAGCTATTCTCGCCGACATCGATGTTACCACCGGGGATGGACAGGCTCTGCCCCTTGAGGATAGTTGCCAGCTGAGCAATGGACAAATTGTAGCCCCTAAGCTTCTCAGGCGATACGGTGACACGGTACTCCTGCTTAGGCGTACCAATGGTTATAAGCGTTCCTACCCCCGGCACACGACGAATGGGGTCAGCTATCTTGTCATTGACTATGTGCTCCAGCTCGCTATAGCTCTCCTTGGCCGTCATGCCGTACATGAGCACGGGAAGCATGTTGGAGTTTATCTTGAAGAGCATGGGCTTTCTCGCCTGTGCTGGGAGTCGATTGCCCAGGAGGTCAAGCAGGTCTCGCGCACTATTAGTAGAGCTCTCGATATCGGAGTTCCAGTCGAATATCATGGTGATGAACGACACGTTCTCCTTGCTCTGGGACTTGATTTCCTTGAGGTTTTCCGTACCTGCGAGGAGTGCCTCTATCACCTTGGTAACGTCCTGCTCCACCTCTTCGGCCGATGCACCGGGGTACACGGTGATCACCGTGAGGCTCGGCATCTCCAGCTCTGGCATGATGTCGAGCGGTAGGCGCGTGAAGGCCACCACCCCCACTATCAGTACGGCCAGGAAGGCCATGGCCGTTGCGACCGGCCTTTTTACCGCTATTTCGGGAAGTCTCATACGCTATGGTCTTTGGCGGGTAGCTACTGCTCCTTCTCTTCAACAATACGTTTTTCCTGCCTAGCCTCCACGTAGGTCACCTTCTGACCGGGCTTGGTCTTACCCTTACCCTCGGTGAGCACAAGGCTATTCTCGGGTATGCCAGCGACCACTGCCTCGTCGCCCACGGTCTGGATTAGCTCCACCTGATGACGCACAATCACGCTATCGGCATTGACGAGGTAAACGTAGTCCCTATCATCAGAGACCTCCTTAACGATGCTCTGCAAGGGTACGGCTATGCCCTTCTGATTGGGCAGCGTCATCTGCACGTTGGCAAACATACCGGGTAAAATCCTATGCTTGGGGTTGGCAAAAAGGGCTTCCACTGTAGCCGTATGGGTCATGGTGGAAAGCATAGGGGTGATTTCACGGATTTTGCCGACGATTTCCAGCCCCTCGAAGGTACGGAAGGTGATCACGGCTTTCATCCCAGGTTTTAGGTTCACCAGCTCATTTTCGTTCACCTGCATACGCACTACCATGGGGTCTAGCTTCATGAGGCGCACAATGCCCGAACGCATGGAATAGCCCATCTTAAGCCCCGGGTTTATGAAGTATACCTCACCCTCCTCCATCATCCTGTCAGCAAGTATACCCGAGAACGGGGCCTTAATCTGCGTAGAGCTCTTGACCATTTCCATCCTTGCGGCGGCCGCCTCATACTGCGCCTTCACATGGTCATAGGTCATTGCGGGCACGCTCCCCTTCTCCTCGAGCCGCTTGAGGCGTTCGTAGTCCTTCTTGAGGGTAGTATACTCGATCTGGGTCTGCCGTAGCAGCTCATCGGACAGCTCGGCCACCAAAGCACCCTTGGGCACCCGGTCGCCCACCTTATAATTTATGCGCTCCACCCGCCCGGGGATACCAGCTCCTAGGTTGGCCTCGCGGCTGGCAAAAGTTGTGCCATCGTAGCCTATCACACGGGCATAGCTCAGCAGCTCAGGCCGCGTGACTTCAACGACTTGCCTTTCTACCTTAACCTCTTCCTGCTCACTCGTCGCCTTCCCCTCATCCTCCCCCCCGCAGCTGGTCAGCGACAGGGCTAGGGATAAGCACGCCACTGCGTACCACAATTCTGATTTCGCTCTCATTGCTCTATATTCGTAATTTGCAGTTGCTATTTCTGTACTACTTTTCCATGCAGGATACCCCCTCTAGCTCCTCCCTCCTCATCCGCATACGGTTCCTGCCACATTAACTCTAGTCCACCTTCTTGCCCTCGCCGTCCTGGGTATCAGCCGCAGCTGGTTGCTCTTCCTCTGGGCTTGGTTCAACGCTATTGGCTGCAGCAGGTTTTTCCGCCTGTACGGGTACTTCCTCAACCACGCCATTCCCCTCACCCTCTAGGTAGGGACGTAGGCTCTGCCCAGCCGCCTTCCGTAGCTCGATAATCTCCATGCTCAGGTCGGTCCGGGCATCCAGCAGGTCAGCCTGCGCATCCTGCCACTGGGCCTGAGCCTCGAGCAGGTCTGTCGTTTTCAGCGTACCCTCCTTGAGACAGTTCTCCGTCACCTCAAGATTGATCTCTGCACGCCTTACCAGCTCCTGCGAAACCCTAATCCGCTGCTGCGCCTCCTGTATGCGGAAGAGAACCTGTTGCACCTGAAGACCTATACGCTCCTTCGCATTTTCGTACTTTGCCTCTGCACTCTCGCGCATAAGCCGAGCCATACGCATCGTATGTATGCGATCACCCCAGGTGCAAATCGGGAATTGAAGCCCCACACCCACATACCAGTCCCCCCCAAAGCTATCATCAAAATGCTCGTAGAGGTTCGGACGCACCAGGTTGTAGCCCCCAAAGGCCATGATATTAGGCATGAAGCGAGCTAGCATCATACGCTCAGCACCCTTGGCCATCTCCACCGTCTGGCTCAGAACCGTCAATTCAGCACGATTTGTGCGGGCAGAATCCATATAGTTCGCCTCGGGTAGCACATACTGGTCTAGCGTAACGGAATCAGCCATCTGGATATCAGTGTTCATGGGTAAGCCGATTATCTGGCAGAGGTTCATTTTGGCTAGACGAATACCATTCTCCACACGCAGGGCCTTAAGCTCAATCTCGTTCCGCTTAACCGTCGCCCGTAGTAGGTCTGTCCGCATGACTATCCCCTCATCAACCAGGTTCTGTACATCGGACTCCAGACGCTTAATCATCTCCAAGTAGTCATCCACCACCTTCTTCTTGGCCTCTAGGCTCACCACCTGCCAGTAGGCCTTTTCCGTCTTGAAGAGGGCCTCCTCCTCCTGCAGGTTCACCGTCGACTTCGCAAGAACTGCCCCAGCCTTGGCCATCCTATGCGCAGCGATAATACGACCACCAACCCAGATGGGCTGGGTAACATTTACCCCCACGTTGAAGAGGTTGTGGTGGTCGGCCTTCACCTCCTCCGCCGGAACGTAGGCATAGTTGTTAAAGATGGGATTGCCATCCGGCCCCACCTGCGGCTTGCCGTCCGGCCCAAGCTTAAAGGTACCCTTATACTGCGTAAGGGTCTCTATATCCTCCGGTGTGAGGGGCTGGCCAAATAGCTTCTTCATCAGGGCTGGAGTAACCTGCTGCTTAATCAGCTCCTGATCCAGGGCTCCAGTTTCCGGATTAATATAGTTACCCGGTACAACCGGAATTTTCATGTCCTCCCCCAGCGGCTCGATGTCCCGGTTGGTACGCAGATATCCCGCCGTGAGGTTTATTCGGGGGAAATACTTCCCCCACATGGACTTACGTAGCTCATCGGCCGCTTCCGCCGATTTTTGCGAAGCCACGATGTCTCTGCTATTTGCCAGCGACAAGCGCAACGCACTGTCAAGCGTCAAGCGCATTTGCGCCCGCAAAGCCGGAGTCGACAGGCCGCCCAACAGGATTAATAGTAGTATGGGTTTTAATCTTCTCATCACCTCTTGCAACAAATGGTAAAGGTATATTACGTATTTCTGGTTGTGCGCAGGCCGCCACCCTAGTCCTCTATGGGAGGGGCATTCCGATAGCCGGATACGCCATACCAGAGGAAGTTGACCCAGCGACGTGCAACCTCCTCTAAACGGTAGTCCCCGCCAGCTTCTGCGGCCCTCTTCTCCAGCTCCCGAAGCGCACTCTGTGCTAGGGTAATCAGAGCCGAGAGTTCAATATCCATAAGCGGCTCATCAAGATTCACCCGCCTAAATACGCGCCCCATAAACTCACGCTCTCTCAGTGAATAGGCTGTTAATGCCGAGCTAACTTCCTGTCGCATCCTATCGTCATCAAGCCCAGATTTCAGCACCATACCATACTCCCGCTGGGCAGCATGCAGACGCTGGGCAGCATGTTTATGTAAAAGCGTACGTGGGGGAAGATCCAGCCGCTCCAGCCCGTCTATCATAGCCATTTCCCCCTCCAGCTCGCGGGCCACTACCGCAGCAAAGACATCCTCCTTGCTCTGGAAATAGTAGTAAAGGGTGCTTTTTTGCCGCCCAATACCCTGGGCTATATCCTCCATCGTTGTCTTGCTAAAGCCAAAACGCTGAAACACCCCCGAGGCCATCTCGAGGATACGTTGGCGCATCTGCTCATGCTTATCCCGTGGACGTCCACGCCCACTGCGCGAGGGCGACTTCCCTGCCCCACTCGAGCTACTCTCCATCATACTGTTCTCAAAATACCCCGTACGCAGAAGGTACGGACAATTATTATTCGACTATCCGGGGGCAAAAGTAGACAAGGGGAGGCAGAAAAACAAATCTTTTCAACCTAAAGAGTAAACAAAAGCATCATATAAGTCATATTCAACTGGTATACAGAAGTATAAAACATCATCTCGATTTCAAACAAAACGGTCGACCGGAAATAATCAACAGGATAAACGCAGCTAGAAAGCTGACTCGTAGTCTATATTCGAGGCGAAATAGAAGTATGAGTCAGATAAGGGATACCACAATTTGGCCCATATCTATTCACCATTATAGGCACGTGTCGAGTCGCTATGCCTTCGGGCTGCTTGCGACAAATTGCGCCGCATAGGGACATTTATATCGAGTAAGTAGCCCGTAGTGGCAGTCGGCTCGCCGCGCCGCTAATAAACCGAATGGGGGTGTCGCCGTGCATAGGGTATCCTTCTACCCTATGGCCCAGTGGGGTCATTTATCTCGATCAAGTAGCCAGCGCCGCTCTCTGCGCCACAAATAAACCGAATAGAGAAAAATGTCGTATGCCAACAGTTGCTGCCTACAAGAGTACCCACCCAAATGCCTATGTAGGGCTAACGGGGACTAGAAGTAGATCGGTAGCTTCCGATCAAACCAATCCATCACGGAGTACAATCGTTCGCCGAGAATCTTGCGCTGCACCGCCTTGGACTGCTCCTCGTACTGCTGGTACTTAGAGGTATGACCACTATAGGCAAAATCGTAGGGACGCATCTTCACCTGATAGAACCCTAGAGCAAAAGCAAAAAGGAAGAGGGACAGGGTAAAACGGAAAAGCTTAAACCTCCTCGAGCGGAATAGCTTCACGAGGAATAGCAGCGATAGGTTGATCAGTGATACCCCAAGGGCTATGAGAAAGATATCGTAGTTGTTCCACCACCATATATCGCCTGTTCCACCGATATAAGTCGTAAAGGGGAAAAAGAGACGAACGCCCCCCCAGGTAGATGAGGGGGTAGGCATATCCTCAAATAGATGAACGCTGAAAGCAAGACACATGCTCAGCAGCACTACTCGTCCACGTCTCCACCAGGTAGACACTCCATCCCGAAAAAGGGTACGACTATAGGCCAGAACTACTACGATGAGCGCAACGGTTAGGGCCGCCAGCAGGCTATGCATGAAGGCATGATGCGAGTACCAGAACTTGGCGGAGTATATCTCCCGTCCGCTATGCGATAGATGAAAAAAACGCCCTATGGTAGCATCAAAACGACTCCACAGGCTAATAGCATCTATATCGGGTATTGCCCCAGCCAGGGCAGAACAGGCCAAGATGGTAGCCCTACGCCACGATGACTGCTCCCCATAGCTCGCAACCACTGTACCAAGGGCAAAACTAGAAACGGTATGCGTAAGGATGTCCATACCCAGCTACTCGGATTTAAGAAGAGGGACAATGTGCCACCAGCTCATTAGGTAGGCATAGTCCAGAGCCGTCTTCCCCGCATCGGATTGCTCCTCACGATCAGCCCCAGCCTCGAGCAGTAGCTCCACAAGGGTTCTATTGCCAGCAAGCACCTCCTGCTGCAAACGGGTTAGTCCCTGGCTACTCCTACCCGCCGCATAGCTCGGATCAGCCTCCAGTACCTCCTTAAGCTGCTCCGTAGCCAGCAGGCTCAATGGATGCTCATGCAGTACCTCCGGATGGTCCTCCTGCCCTATCGCCAGACGCACCTCCCCCAGGGGGGGGAACTCCACCCCCCAGTCCCTATCGTGCTGCGCACGCTGCGCCGGAGTAAGCTGCCCACGGATGTACTGCACGGTAAAGCCACCGTAAGCCAAACCCGAAGCCGAAAAAAGCCAATCCTCCACCACACCGAGCGGGAACTCCATGGACTCCCCTGCTTCCACCCCCTCAATGGCCTCCAGCTTGGACAAGAGCCTGCCACGTACCGTATCCCCATCAAACCCCAGCACAGTAACCCACACATGCTCCGCCACCTCCTCACCCTCTGCATTCAATCCTCTCACCCCCATCTTCACCACGGCATGCTGCAATATAGACTCCTTGCGACGCTTATCCCAGTACACCTCCCGCCAGAAGTACCCAAAGGTCTGCCGGGCGCCCTGCCGCGCCTCCTCCAGCTGCGGCGAATCCTCTATGTAGTAGACGGGCGCCGTAGCCTGTGGCGCAACTTCATGCGTAAAGTTCTCCACGAACTCCTCCGGATCCTGCCCATCACGATAGACCACCAGCAGAGACAGCAGGAAGTTCAGGAGGCGAAGCTTGGTAACCCGCTCCTCATCCTCCGAATTGAATGTCCTGAGTACATCATTCTTATGGCGAAACTGATACCTATCTACCGCTCGCCAGGCGGCCCGAATAGCCTTTACCACGCTATCCTCACCGAAGAAGAAGAGCAGTAGCTGCTGCTTAGCTGGCGACTCCCAAAGGTAGAGTATATCATACTCCCCGAGCGTGCGAAACAAAGGTGAACGCTCGGTCAGGGGTAGCTGCTCCACCTCTAGTGCATTCAAAAGCATCAGCGCGAAGCGAGCCTCTTCAGGACGAATGTAGAAGCTATCCCGCCCATTTGATGCATGCGGAACGGTACCATGCGTACTCGCGTAGTAGCTTATGCTATCTGCATCGGACATCTTGATGAGCTCATCACGAAGAAAGTCCATATGCGCACGCCGATCGCCATCGCCACCGCCACCCTGCTGAACAAGCCGTTGAAATTCGAGCTTAATCGCTTCTACCCTATCCAGTAGATCCATGTAAAACGCCACCCCGCGGTCACGCCCATCCCCTGTATGCCCCATGCCTAGTCTATCCAAATGCCACTCGAACGGGGAATTGTCTTCACCCAGTCTATATGCTCCTTATAATTCTCCTCGTTATCGAAAATCCAGAGAATCTTCGACGCAACCGGATGCTTAAGCTTCGGCGTAGGCGCGTAGCCATCGCTGAAAATTATCAGCCCATCGTAGTACGCATGGTCGCAGAGGTAGTCGAAAACCGGCTGGAAATCCGTCCCGCCACGCCCCAGTACGGACACGCTCTTGCGGGCCTTACGCAGCGAGAGCAGCTCCCCCTTCACCTCCGAATCGAACTGGAGAACATCTATCTGCTGTATCCCGTACTTGAAGAAGCGATTGATAACCGAAAAGAAATTCACTAGGTCATCATTTGCTACCGAACCGCTCACATCCACGGCAACCAAAAGCTTGGTACTAAACTCATGCTTGCTCCCCATGTACTTGAAGCCGTAGCGACGCGATGGACGCATCCTCGTCAGAACTCGGCTACTCGACAGCACGCTCGCACGGAAGCTATTGAGAATGCGACGGTAGTCAAGCTTAATCACCAGGGTCGCCTCGATCAGGTCCACCATGTCCCCCGTGAGCGAACCCCACGACTTGCTCTCCTTCGCCTGCTGGATTAGGCGATTGACCGAATGCTCCACCAGGTTATCCTCCCCCCAGAGCCCGGCAAGCTCCCCGTAGCCCGCAAAGGGGTTAGAGGCATCGTCCAGCGAGCAGCTACCACCACCCATATCCCTCAGCTCATCGGCCAGCAGCTTATAGTACTCCTCGAAGGACAAATCGGGCGGCAGCTCGAATTCGCTCGCCTTAGGTAGCGGCACGATGCCCCCGCTATGATTCTCCGCAATTGTAACCGTACTACTCGCCCCCAGGGCCTCCTCAATCGCCTGGAAGGGCTGCCGTTGGTAGGGATGCTTCAGCAGAATACGCATCATCTCTATCTTGAGGTACTCGGCTACCTCCTCCTGCGAATGCTGCTCCAGAATCTCAGGATTATACTCCACACGAAGCTTACCCGTACGCATCGGGATTGACAGCTTCCTATTCTCCACCAGCTTATGCGTACAGAGCACCGCGAAAAGCAGCGGCTCGGTCAGAAACCACTGGTCATTTATCTTCCTGAAGGCCTCCATCATAGGCTACGAATAAAATCGGTTATCTTCTTGTAGAGCGCCGGCGTCTCCGTCATCACGAAGAGATTCGCCTGCGGATAGGTCGCATGCTCAAAAATCGAGATGAAATGTGCCATCTTCTCACGGCTCTTATCCGACGACAACCACTCTACGTAACCCTCCAAGTTCTCACGGATGACGGGCTTCTCCTTAGGCTCATAGCTCTTTGTCTCAATAAAGCGGAAAATGCTCTCATTCACAATTGCCAGCTCCGTTATCTCGTACTTCTTGAGCTTTGGAAGGCTCTTCTTCAGATCGCGCAGTATCTGCCCAGCAGATATCAGCTTCGTGTCCGAGAAGCTCTCCACGAACTTCGAGGCCGCCGCCACCCCTATTATCCCAGAAAGCACCTTCTTCATCAGATCCTTATTCTCATCTAGGCGCTCCAGAATCAGCGACACCTTCTCCCACGCCCGGCGATCCGGGGTCTTCTCCAGCCCCTCCTCCGCATTCGAATCCAGCTCGTTCGGATTCTCCTCTATGAATTGGATTATACGGCTATCGATCTTCGCATTGGTCGCCCACACAAGCCACTCGGCCTGAGTCGGCGTAAAATTGTAGATATTAAAGCGAGAAACCAGCGCAGGGTCCAAATCCGTAAGCTGGTACTCCTCCCCATCATTTACCGCAGATATCACACGGCTACCCTCCGGCAACTTCTTCCCCGCCAACGTACGGTTCAACGCCAAATCCATCACCGTCTGCAGAATCTCCGGTCGCGCACGGTTCAGCTCGTCCAGGAAAAGAACTATCGGCTTACCATCCACCGGAAACCAAAATGGCGGGAGAAACTCCGTCTGCCCCGTGGTCTCATTCTTATGTGGCAGACCTATCAAATCCCCCGGATCGCTCATCTGGCCAAGAAAAAGCGTAACGACACGCATCCCTTGCTCCATGAAATAATCCGTTAGTATCTTGGACTTCCCTATACCATGCTTACCCACAAGCATGATGTTCTGCTCTGCTGGCGTATGCTCCAGCACCACCTTCAGTTCCTTAGTTGTTATATTAACCCTCATCTAGGCTATCTTATGCTTTATAGTACCCCCACGACCTCATCATCCACCCGACAAAGGTACAAAAAAGGAAAGACCCCAAAGAAAGGAATAAATCCACATCGACACCGTAACCCTCAGATTGGGCATCTATAGCACCAACGGTAGATAAATGCAACAACCCGATCTACCTACCGAAAATAACACAGATAAATGCTAATGTAGTTTTACATACACTTGTCGAACCAGAATGCGACGGACAGCAGGCAACACTTCCGACGGCCTGTAGGTAAAGCGGCTAGCCGCTTTACCTA
>PDRH01000040.1 GCA_002748015.1 Bacteroidota bacterium
GCGGATGCCATTGGGCAGCTCGCCCTGGAAAACCGATTGCGACTTCTTGCTCATGGACAAAAGCTATATGCCCGCGAAGGTAGAGAAAGTATCAATACCTAGCCCCCCAAGCAGGGCTACTCTACACAACCCTTCGCTACAAAATGCGCCACCAAGCCCCATGAAGAGCAAACTGTGTAAATACCCTCTACCGTTTCCCCCTTAGCTTTTACCATGCCTCTACTAGTCATTACGCCCAAAATGGATAAAACATGCATTTCCCTTCCAACTTTCAATCTTCAAAAGCAATTGTCACGCTAATATCCAACTGCCTATGGCTACAGCGTAGAGCAAGGGGAGCTTTCCAGTACTAGCACAGGTAAGGCAACTCAAAATGCCCCAGCAAAAGCCATAAATAGCACTACCTTTGCCCTAAACAACCCAAAAGCAACACGCATGGACAGAGAGAAATGGGTACGCCCGCTTAGCCCCCTACAGGAGGCCGTAACGCAACACGCCGCCACCGAACCACCATTTACAGGTACATACTACCGCCACAGCGAGAGCGGCACCTACCGTTGCATCGTATGCGATGCGCCGCTGTTCTCCTCCCAGGCCAAGTTCCACTCCCCCTGCGGCTGGCCAGCCTTCAGCGACGAGGCGCTGGAGGGGGCGATAACGCAGCACCGCGACACTAGCCACGGAATGGAGCGCATAGAGGTACGGTGCGCACGCTGCGAGGCGCATCTGGGGCATCTGTTCTACGATGGCCCTGCCCCCAGCCATCAACGCTACTGCATCAACTCTGCCTCCCTGCACTTCGAGGGGAGCGGCGGGGAGTAGGGCTAGCGCTCGGCGTGCACCTTGGCCAGCAGGCCGCAGGCCGCCTCAATGTCCAGGCCACGGGACGAGCGCACGGTTGCCCGTATCCCCATAGCATTGAGCATGTCACGTAGCTCGCTCATCCGCTCTGCGCGGGGCGAGTCGTAGGGGGCATCCTCATGCGGGTGGTAGGCTATCAGATTGACCAGGCTGGGAATACCGCGCAGCAAACGCGCGAGGGCCTCCATGTGCCCGTCCGTGTCATTCACCCCACGGAGCACCACGTACTCAAAGGATAGCCGCCGCTGCCCCGACCAGTTGCGCGACTTCAGTATCCCCATCAGTCTGGTTATGGGGAAAGCACGAGAGGCGGGCACAAGCTCCTGCCGCTCCATCTCAAAGGGCGTGTGTAGACTGATGGCCAGGTGCGCCTCCGACTCGTGCAGGAAGCGTAGCAGCCCCTGCTCGCGCCCCACCGTGGAGACGGTGATTCGCCGGGGGCTCATGGCCAGCCCCCAGGGGGCAGTAAGCACATCCAACGTACGCATGAGCGCATCGAGGTTGTCAAAGGGTTCGCCCATCCCCATGAAAACCAGGTTGGTCAGCTCAGTACTCTCCTCTACGCTAAGCACCTGGTTGAGTATCTTCGCCGCATCCAGGTTCCCCTGGAAATCCTGCTGACCAGTGGCGCAGAAGGAGCAGCCCATACGGCAACCGGACTGCGTGGACAGGCAGAGGGTTCTCCTCTCCCCATCCGGTATCATGGCAGCCTCGATAGTCGAATCGCCACCGGCCGGAAAGAGGTACTTCTTCGTGCCATCGCGCGAAACGGAGCAGGTGATGGGCGCATCTCGCCCTATGGTGTAGGTGACCTCCAGGGCCTCTCGGCCGTTCTTCGAGATGTTGGTCATCTCCGCGAAGGAGGTGGCCCGCTTCTCGTATATCCACTGGGCGATCTGCTTACCCACGAAGGGCTTTAGGCCGATGGCCTCAGCGCAGCGACTCAGCTCTTTGGCGCTTAGACCTAGGAGGATCTGCTTCTCCATATGCTCTGGTAATCTTTATGCTTAGGGGTTTGACGAACGGTATAGAAGGGTAAAATCTATACCCAGGAGGAGGAGGATTGCGAAGCCCTGCGTCCCCACGTCTAAGAAGCTCAGGAGAATAGCAAGGGCATAAAAAGGCAGAAGCGCTATACGTGCCCCCTGCTGCTTGCTATAGCTACGCATGAACACGGTGATGAGCCGCACAAGCAGGTAGGCTATGAGCGGGAAGGATACCACCACGCGCGGAATGGACGTAAAGGCCAAGCGTAGTAGGCTAATCAGCAGGGTGGCCGCAACGGTATAGCCCAGAGCCCTAAGCTCAAAGAGGCGACGCGTAGTCCTGGTCTGTGCCATGGTCTATCCCTGCTAGAAAATGGAGAGCCCCGTGCGGGTGGTGAACTCCTCTAGGAAATCTATCCCGAGCTCGGAGTTCCCGATGCTATTCAAACCGGGGGACCACGTAACCACAGAGAGATAGCCAGGGATAATACCGGCTATGCCCCCCCCCACCCCGCTCTTGGCCGGTATACCCACGCGAAAGGCAAAATCACCTGCACCATTGTATAGGCCAGTGGTTAGGAGGAGCGCATTGGTCCGCTTAGTCTGGCTCGGGGATAGAATTGGCCTACCGGTAAGCGGATTTACACCCTGGTTGGCCAGGAACTGGACAGCCTGGGCCAGCTGCTCGCAGCTCATGGTTATGGAACACTGCTGGAAGTAGGTGGCCAGCACATCGTCCACATGGTGGTGGATGTTCCCAAAGGACTTCATGAGGTAGGCCAAGGCCGCATTCCTATTCCCAGTTTCAAGCTCCGAGCGATACACCTCCTCATCATACGACAAATCCTCAACCCCTGTCAAACGACGTAGAAAGGCGAGCATTTCGGCTGTAGGGTCCGCATAATCATCTAGCAGGATATCGCTTATTACCATCGCCCCGGCATTGATGAAGGGATTGCGGGGGATGCCCTCCTCAGCCTCCAGTTGCACGAGCGAATTGAACGATATGCCTGCAGGTTCGTACGTTAAGCGCTTCCAAAGCCTATCCCCCCTCCCTGCAAATGCCATGGTAAAGGCGAAAAGCTTACTAACGGACTGTATGGAAAAACGATGCTGGTAATCACCACGGCCAACGCAGCTACCGTTTATCAGCTGCGCCGCTACGCCAAAGCTACTCCCATCCACCTGCGCTAGCGCAGGAATGTAATCTGCCACCCGACCAGCCCCCCTGCGCGGATAGAAATCCCAATAGAGGCTATCCACAGTCGCCTCAAAAGCAAGGGGATCTATATAGGAGGTACTTTTAGGGGCAATGAACATAGCTTTTGTACTTCAATAAATGCTGGGGCAAAAGTACAGATTTTCCCGCTATGCGAAATAACGAGCACATGTAAAAAAGCCCCTACGCTCAAGGAGCGTAGGGGCCAAAACCCTAGTTATATGCTACAGCCTAGATGAGGCCAGCTACAAGAATTATAGCAATCAGGAAGGGAACAACATACTTCAGAAGCCCTTCGATCATGATAATGCTCTTCATTTGGAGCGTACCCTCGTTGGTGATCTCCTTGGAGAAGAACTCCGTACCAGGACCCCAGCCTACGAAGAGTACCATCAGCAGACCACCAAGCGGCATGAGGATGTTAGAAGCTATGAAGTCGAAGAGGTCGAAGAGGTTCTTGCCGAAGATCGTGAAGTCGCCCAGCAGACCCATCGAAAGGGTTACAGGTACACCCAGAACCATTACAACAACCACGCTCAGAAGAGTTGCAGACAAACGCTTCATTTTGAAACGATCCACGAAGAACAGAACGACAACCTCTAGGAGTGAAATCATGGAGGTCAGAGCGGCAATGGTCAGCAGGAGGAAGAAGGCCATAGCCCAGAGACCACCCATCGCCATTTGTGCGAAAATCTTAGGAAGCGTGATGTACACTAGCGAAGGACCAGCACCCGGCTCTACACCAAAAGCAAATACTGCAGGGAAAATCATGACACCAGCCAGTACAGCAACAACCGTATCGGCAACGGACACCTGAACAGCCGTCTCGAGCAGGTTCTCCTTCTTCTGGATGTATGAACCATAGGTAATCAGAGCACCCATACCCAGCGAAAGCGAGAAGAATGCCTGACCCAGTGCGCTAAGAGCGGAATCAAAGGTCAGCTTGCTGAAATCCGGGTAGAACAGGAACTTCAGACCCTCGGAAGCACCATCAAGCATCACAGAACGCACGCAGATGATGACGATGATGACGAAGAGAGCCGGCATCAGAATCTTGGAGAACTTCTCGATACCCTTCGCAACCCCCTGGAGAATCACAAAAGCCGTAAGCGCCATGAAGACCACCTGCCAGAGCAACGAACGCCCCGGGTCTGCGATGAAATCACCGAAGTACTGCGCAGTATCTACACCCTCCTTGGCAATGCTGAAGGCCTTGAACATATACTCAAGGGTCCAGCCGGCCACGGTCGAGTAGAAGCTCATAATCAGCAGCGACGAGAGAATACCCATCATACCGACAATGCTCCAGCTCGTCTTCTTACCCACGATGTTGTCGAACGAAGTCGCAGCATCTGCCTGACCACGACGACCAATGGAGAACTCCACAAGCATCGTCGGGATACCAAGGATAAAGATAAAGGCGATGTAAATCAGCAGGAAGGCTGCCCCACCGTTGCTACCCGTCTCGTACGGGAACTTCCAGATGTTACCCAGACCCACAGCGGAACCCGCTGCCGCTGCAATAACGCCAAATTTCGAGCCAAAAGACTCACGTTGTTGATTTTCACTCATAGCTCTATTGTTTTAGGTTTGTAGCCCAAAGGTAAAAACAAAACCGGAATAAATGCAACTAAGCACCCAAATCAATTTGTACTTTAAATTACCTATACATGGTACAAAGACCTTCAAACCAACTTTCCACAACGCTAAAAGCTAAATCTTATGTGCGATAGCTGACCTTATACGATAAGAAAATTCACTACCACCCAGAAAAACTAGATGGGCTATCCACACGATATACCCGACGAATCCCCACCAACGAATTGACCGTATGGATAATACTCTCGAGCTCCTTACGGTTACGAACAGAAACGGAGATCACCCCCTGAAACTGGTTACCATCGCTCTGCATATTGACGTTGGTAATGTTGACTGGATTGCGCTCGTTAATGACAGAAGCGAACAAGTCAGCCAGCAAAGCCTTCCTATCATCACCGGTAAGATAGAAATGAGCGGTATAAAAACGCTCCTCGGACGATTCCCAGTGCACCTTAACTATCTTCTCACCGCGCTGCGCACTCAAGCGCTCCCCCTCCGGGCAGATTTTACGATGCACCACAACCACCTCCTCATCAAGCTGAAATCCCGTAACTACATCACCCGGGAGCGCAAAGCAGCAGGGAGACTGCTCGTACTCAAGCTGCTCATCGCTAGCCTGGCTCGAAGGTTGACCTACGAACGGTAGCTGGCGAGGAAGCAGCTTCCGGCTAGGCGACCGACGGATACTCAAGGGATAGTAGAAATACTTACGCTGGAGCTTCTTGCGTAGACGTGCGAGGTTGATGCTACCATCGGCTATGGCGATGTACAGATCGCCCAAATTCTCAGAGCTAATCGAAAAGTACGGGAGCAGTGGCAGCAAATCCGATTCCGAGAAATTCACCTCCATAGCCTCCACCATCGTAAGAACCCGCCGCCGCCCCACGGCCGTCTGCTGCTCACGGTAGTCCCGAACCGCCTGAGCTATACAATTCTTCGCCAGAGGAGTCCGGACGTAGTCCAGCCACTTCCGGCTGGGTAGCTGCGAATTGGCGCTGATTATATGCACCACTTCCCCCCCACGTATCTCATGATCCAAATTCATCAGCACACCATCCACGGTCGCCCCAAGGGCCGTATTACCTATGGCCCGTGAAAGCGCATAAGCACAGTCCAGAACAGTAGATCCACGCGGAACTTTATGCCGCCGCCCCGAGCTATCCGTAAAGGCTATCTGCTGACGAAGGATGCTTGACTGAATCTGGTTGACAAAAGTGGAGGTTGCACGACGGCTCTTGGAGAGCTCATTGGCCACCCCTTCACGAAAACTCGCTATCGCATCATTCCCACCCTCATGCTTATATCGCCAGTGAGACGCAAGGCCATACTCAGCTATCGAATCCATACGAACCGTACGAATCTGAACCTCTATCCATTCCCCCTGCTTGCTCAAAAGCGTACAATGCAAAGCCTCATAGCCATTGGCCTTTGGCTTGGTTACCCAATCGCGCGTACGATCCTGCTGCACCGTATAGAGGTTAGCCAGCAGGCTATAGATAAACCAGCACTGCGTACTCTCCGGTATATCCTGAACTGGAGTAAACACTATGCGCATCGCCAGCAAATCGTAGACCTCGCTGAAGGGAATATTCTTCTTCTCCATCTTCTTCCAGATGGAGTATATGGACTTCTGGCGACGCTGCAAAGTATGCTCTATCCCCAGATGCGTTAGCTGCTCCTCAAAGGGGAGGGCAAAATGGCTTATACGATCATTAAGCCCTTCTGATATCTGCTGGAGCTCATCAGCTATGGCTTTATAGGCCTTCGGGTATTTCGCCTTCAGGCTCAGGTTCTCCAGCTCAATCTTGACGTTATAAAGCCCAACACGCTCAGCAATAGGCGAGTAGAAGTAAGTCGTCTCGCTCGCTATCTTGTCGCGCTTATGCTCCGGCATCGCCCCCAGCGTACGCATGTTATGCAGGCGGTCCGCAAGCTTGATGAAGATGATACGGAAATCATCATCTATCGTCAGCAGCAGCTTCTGGTAGTTTATCTCCTGCTTTGACGCATCGCTCCCATCCAGCTCATCTATCTTCGTCAGGCCATCAACGATGTTCGCTATATTCGCATTGAACATCTCCCGCAGCTCCTCAACCGTGTAGGGCGTATCCTCCACCACATCGTGCAAAAGCGCAGCGCAGATGGCCTCCGCATCATGCGGCACAAGCTCCGTGGCTATCCGCGCAACAGCAACCGGGTGTAGAATATACGGCTCACCGGACTTACGGACCACCCCTTTGTGCGCGCTGTCCGCAAACTCAAACGCCCGGTCGACCATCTCGAGCTCCTCATCGCTATGAAGCCCAGAAGCCCGAACTAGCTCCCTATACTCCTGCTGGATTATCTCCTGATAATCATGGCTTTCTACCATCTCCCCCTTCGCGCTTAGTCGGGTATACCACCATAAAGGACCCCGTTTGAACCTTAGCCGTCCGACCAGGAACCTCTATCTTCACACGGTAGATATACGCCCCCTCCCGGGCATAATCCCCATTTGAGAGCTTACCATCCCACTGCTTACCCGTATAGACCAACTTACCAGACCGATCGTATATGTACATCTCATACTCGGTTACCAACTCTGGCTTCGGCTCAAACAGATTACGCTGCAAACCCAGAGAGGAACTCTTCTGCAGCGGTGCTATCCCGTTCGGCATCTCAACCGAGACATTCAGCTTGATACACTTCTCATCAGAAATGCTTATGCGCGTCCTATCCCGCGTCGCACTCACGTACTCATACGCCTTTACCACGTAGCAGAACCGGTTCACATACCGCTTACCCTCGACTACCCCTTTAAAACCCTCCAAGCCATGGGTCGGGTCTGCCAGATCATCCACATGCTTCAATTCGTGCGTATCATCCTGCCCTATCTTCAGAATCTCCTTCACCCGCGGCTCCTGGCCATCCAGCGTCGAAGAACGGTAAACATAGTACTCCGGGTAGTACGTCTGCTCCTCCTTGCCCAAACCCGGCCATGGGCTCGGGCGCCGAACAGAAAGCGTATCCCACACCAGCGTATTCTTATCCCCCTCATTGGATACTCGCAGCACTATGCTATTCGCCTTATTCGAAAACGCAAACTCCTGGTCGCAGTTGTTCACGGCCGCCAGATAGTAGTAGCGCTTCTTCTTCTGCAGGTTCTCCTCCTCGTCAAAATCATCGGCCGCCCCCGCATAGCCATCCGGCCCCAGCTCTTCCTGACCCACCGTCGCCACAACCTTGCGCGTCAGCTTAGCCTCGAAGGCGGCGCTATCATCCGAGCGCACCAGCTCGAACCGATTCGCAAAGGCACCCGGCAGAATCCTGTAGGATATATGGTTCGACTTCGGCGAGCTAACCACGCTATCGAGGAAAAGCAAGCCCGCAGCATTCTGGTGCGCTGGCGACTCCACGTTGCACAAATTCGACTGCGAGACCTTCCCATCCTGGCTCGTCGCACGAATGAAAAACCAGAGCTTCTTATTACCCGGGACATCCACCAGCACATCAGTCTCATCGATGAACGGCTCACCGTGCGTAGGCAGATTGGCAAAAGCACTCGAAGCCCCCAGCTTCACCTCGTACTTCACGTTGTTCCCCGGCCAACCTCGGTACGGATTCCACTTCATGTGCATCTTACCAACGCACTCATCATACTCGTACTCCAGAAACATCGTCGACTGCCGAGGAGTCAAGTCAGAGGGAATTTGGTCACCAACCTGATAGACCTTATCCCCAACCGTAGTCTCAACCTTCGCCGTGCAGTAGCTAGAGAGCGCAAAGGTCTGCGAACCCTCCAGGCCGTTCGCACCATCATCCCCAGTGAGAGGAAGATCCACATAGGTAACACCCAACGGTAGCGACTTAAGCAACACCAGATCCTTATCCCCGCTCTCAGAGATCTTCACCTTATACAGCAAAATACCCTCTATCGGCGGATAGTTCTTATGCGGCGGGGGGAGCTTCCAAAACACCGATATCTGCCCCGTAACCGGATGCATATTCACGCGCTCAAAAATCGGCTTCTGCGGCTTCTTCTTCATGAACGGGTTGGTACCCGGACCGGGCTGCGCATCCACACCGGAAAAGCCCACAAGCAGAAAAAACACTAATAGCAATAACCTCGATATACTCCTCATAATAACCCCTCCTTTACTATCCTTCTACGCAGAATCACCCCCATTTGATACCATCCAGCTCACGAACCGCCCCTGCCGCACTGAGCGTAAAGCCCGAGGGGGCAAGCCAACGCGCCGCCACCGTACGGATATCCTCCGCCGATATCGAACCTATTCGATCCGCATAAGCCGCGAAGTAGTCTGATGGCAGACCAGGATGCACAACCAGCGAACGCAGCTGCCGCACCGAGTTGAACACCCCATCAAAGCTCCTTAGCAGCATCCCGTGCATATAGTTACGCAGCACCTCCATCTCCACCTCCGAGGGCAACTCCACGCACAAACGCTCCATCTCCTCACGAATAGCTGGCAACGCATCCAGAATATACTGGCTACCGATCTCGCTGCTCACCGTAACCTGCAGGCCACCAGCCATCCGCGCCACATACGCATGGATGCCATAGGTGTAGCCCCTCTCCTCACGAATAGTCCGCATCAAACGGCTACCGAAAAAGCCACCGAGTAGCATAACCGCTATACGCAGGTCCAGCTCCTCGTCCAGCGGCAGCTCCGGAATCAAGCGCCCCAGCTCTACGGACACCTGGTTACCTATCGGGGCCTCGCTAAGCACCAAACGTTCCGTATCCCGCCCCGTTTCTACCGGGGGCAAATCCGCCACGCACGAACTATCCCCACCCCACGCTAGCGAACCCAGCATCTCCTTCACCCGCGCCTCCTGACCGTCATCCAGACCGCCGCTCACCAGCACCCGAGCCCCCCGGGGTAGCACATGCAACCCGTAGAAGGACTTCGCCCCATCCAGCGAAAGACCATCGTAATCGCTGGGCCCTACTACACGCCCCAGCGGATGTCCTGCCAGCAGCACCGACTGCAAAGCCCTCGATGCCAGAAAGCTCGACTCCTGCTCACGAATCTCTGCACCGGCCTTCTGCTTCTTACGCCACACCTCGAAGTAGTCAGCATCATACGAAGGGGAAACCAGCGACCCGGCCAGCAGCTCCCACGCAGAATCAAGCTTGTCCACCACGCAGCTCAACGATATCTTACCGTACCACGGCGTGGCGGCGGAGTAAAAACGGGCCCCCAGGTAGTCAACACGCCTAGAAATGGCCTCAGCATCCGCCCCCTTCATGCCCTTAGTCAGCAACGCCAGCGCCGCATCCGACTCCAGCTTATCAGCCTGAACCGAACGCCCACCAGGGAACAAGAGCTGCACCTTCACCGCAGGCGTACTACCCTCGCAGAGGCTATGGTAATGCATACCATTCCCCAAAACCTCGCTACGTAAAAAGGGAAAGGCCATCTCGCCACCCACATGCACCTCAGGTGCTACCGTCCTATCTAGCATACATCCTCCCATCTATTGCTTTACCTCCTAACTCCCTACCGCTTCGCCCGATACCGCAGTGTGCTGCTCTTCTCGCGCACGAAGGTAGCCCCCGCAACCGAACGCACCTGATCCAGCTTCACCGCACGCTCAAGCGCTACCCGCCTATTCACGTACTCTGCCCCACCCAGCGTCTCGTACTCCGCCAGTGCACGCGCACGATTCGCCGCCTTCAGCTCAGAGAAAACGACCCCGGCCTCGTACTTATTCTTTACCTTCTCCAGCTCCTCCTCCTCCACATCCTGCAGCCCAGCCAGCTCAGCCCACACGGCCGCCTCTGCCTCAGCAAAGCTTACACCCTCGCTCAGCATCCCGCTAATCATGAAAAGCCCTGCATCCCGGCTCCCGCTCACAACCGCATCCACGCTGGAGAACAGCCCCCGCTGATCCACCAAACGGGTATTGAACCGCGAGCTCTCACCATGCGAAAGAATATCCGAAATCACATCGTAAACCATGTACCCCTCATCCATACGCCCGCACATCGGGAAGGTGATGAAGAGCGCATCGCTCGGCACATCGCGCTCCACGCTCAGCTCCCTCGCCTCCACCTGCTCCGGCTCTACAGGTAGCGAACGCACGGGACGACTGCCCGCCGGAATCCCCCCGAACCATTTCTCCGCCAGCTCCTCCGCACGAGCATGCGATATATTGCCCGAGAAGGCCAGCACCGCATTGTTCGGCATGTAGAAGCGCGCAAAGAAATCCTTCACCTGCTCCATAGTCGCCTCCTCCACATGCGCAAGCTCCAGACCGATGGTCGGCCAGCGGTACGGATGAACCCTGTACGCCAAATCGAAAAGCAAGTGCGATATATCACCGTACGGCGCATTCAGGTAGTTCTGCTTGAACTCCTCGACCACCACCTTCCGCTGCACCTCCAGGCTATTGTCAGAGAAAGCCAGCGAGAGCATCCGATCGCTATCCAGCCACAGCGCCGTCTCGATATTCTCCGCGGGAACAGTGCAGTAGAAGCAGGTTATATCCTGGTTCGTAAAGGCATTATTCGTCCCCCCGGCCAGCTCCAGCGGCCTATCAAAATCCGGGATATTCACGCTGCCACCGAACATCAAATGCTCGAACAGATGCGCAAAACCCGTACGCCCGGCATCCTCATCGCTCGCACCCACATCGTACACGATGGCCATCGACACCAAGGGCGTTGTCCTGTCCTCATTGACCAGAACCCGAAGACCATTGCCTAGCGTAAAACGAGAAAAATCTATCATCCCTACCCCCTTATTCCAAATCTACTTCCCAGCCTACTTGGCCATACCATTCAGACGCTCAACAGCCTCACCAAAGGTCTGCACCAGCCTATCCATCACCTCGGCCACCGTCGGAATATCCCTGAACGCACCGGCAATCTGCCCAACCTCCAGCTCACCCCGCACCAAATCGCCATCGAAAATACCCATCCGACTCCTACCGCGCCCGATGAACTCCCGCTGCACCGCAGGGCTTGCCCCAGACCGCTCTAGCGCAGTAAGTGCATCGCTAAACTGGTTCGGCACCAAGCGGGTTGGCCCCCACGAACGCGAGGTCAGCATCGTACCCCTCTCACGCACCTCAAGCATATGCTCCTTGTAGGCCTCAGCCGCGGAGGACTCCACCGTTACCGCGAAGCGACTCCCTATCTGCACACCCTCAGCCCCCAGCGCCAGCGCCGCCGCCAAGCCACGCCCATCCATGTAGCCACCCGCAGAAACAATCGGTATCTTCACATCGGCCGCCACCATCTGCAGCAGCACGAGAGTCGAAATCTCCTCCAGGCCATTATGCCCACCGGCCTCCATACCCTCGCACACCACGAAGTCGCAACCCGCCGCCTCCACCTTCTGCGCCAGCTTCGGGCTAGGCACCACGTGCCCCACCTTCATCCCAGCCGCATGCGCACGCGCCGTGAACTTCTTTGGTGAACCCGCAGACGTAATCAGCACCGGTACACCCTCAGCCTCGCAAACGGCTACGCACTCCTCCACCTGGCTATAGAGCATCGGGATATTCACACCGAAGGGCTTATCGCATGCCGCCTTGTACTTCTTTATATGCTCCGACAGCAGAGCCGGAGTCATCGACCCCACACCTATAACGCCGAGGCCACCCGCCTCAGAAACCGCCGCCGCCAAACGCCAACCGCTACACCACACCATGCCCCCCTGAATAACAGGGAACTTTATACCTAGTAGCTGCGTCAACCTATTCGCTGAGAACATATCCTTATCCTTTTTTATAGCCCGCAAGGGGTAAATCTCCTACAATAATACCTTCAAATGTACTAAAAAATACGCTACCGGCAAGGCCAAGAGCATAGCATCCACCCGATCCAGCACGCCACCATGCCCCGGCAGAAAACGTCCCGAATCCTTAACCCCCACAGTACGCTTTAGCCGCGACTCGAACAAATCGCCCACAACCGCCGCTAGCGAAATCGCTACGCCAAATAGCACCCATGCATACACCTCACCCCGCTGCGTAAACCACGGGCCAAGGAATACTGACACCAGCACCGCGCAGACCACCCCACCAGCAAAGCCCTCCCAGCTCTTCTTCGGCGAAACGCTGGGGAACATCTTATGCCGACCTATAGCCGACCCCACCAGGTAGGCCCCCACATCATTCGACCAAACCCCAACGAGCACCATCGCTAGGTAGCCCCGGTTGACCCCGGCCAAAGCCATTGCCAGCACGCACGGCACCAGGAGGTAGAGCAAGCCCAGCAAGCCTACACCCACCTGCACGAACAGGCGCTCACGGCCGCTAAACACCACGTACACCAAAGAGCCAAAGAACACCAGCAGCAGGAAAAGCAGGAACAGCTCGCTCACGACAAAGATATAGTTCTGACCACCAAAGGCATAAGCCCCCAGAGCAAGACCTATAGCCCCGACCAGCAGCAGGGGAAGCCGGGGAACGCTAATCCCCTCAAGCCCCCCTACGAGCGTAACGTACTCATTCAGCCCGCCCAGTCCCAGCAGGAAGAACAAGAGCGCAGTGCTATAGTAGCCCCACCAAAGAGCCCCCAGCAGCACCGCCACGTAGGCAGCGCCGCTCAGGGCCCGCAGCTGTAGATTTGTCATAGCCCATGCTTGCACAGATCGCCCCCCTCAGCCCGCCTACTCCACTTCTCCAGTAGCACCGTAGCACGCCCAACCTCCTCCAGCGGCACTAGCAAGCGCGCGCTAGCCTTGATCGGAATCGGGTAGGCGCTACTACGCAAATCGTAAACCTCCGAAACCACCCCCTCATTCTCCAGGCGTCCCTGCACCAGCACCGCCTCCTCATACGAGGCGTACTCATCCATCACTACCCAGTTTGTATCCATGAATCCCTCACCCATAACCTTATCCTCCTTGCTTTATCTATTTCTAAATCCCCTCTACCCCTCACTCTCCGCATTCAATGCGTCCTCCGACGCACCGCTACCGGACTCCGAGACCTCCGCCGAACCGCCAACCTCAGGCTTCTTAGCCACATTGCCCGACGCCTCAGCAACCTCCTCGGCCACCCCGGTAGATTTCTCCTGCTCACCACCGTCCAGCACGACCGCATCCTCCACGCTTGCATCCCCTGCCGCCCGAAGATGGCTATTCGGGTCCCGCATAGTAGCCGCCAGCTCCTCCTGGCGGCTATTGCACTTACGCTCACCGTAGATCGCCACCAGGTCGTCCGAGAATATCACCTCCTCCTGCAGCAGGCGCTCAGCCAGCTGGTCAAGACCCGCACGATGCTCCACCAGTATCTCCTTCGCCCGGGCGTAGGCACTCGCTATCAGCGCGCGCACCTCGCCGTCTATCTCCTCGGCCGTCTTCTCGCTATAGGGCTTGCTGAACGACATCTGGCTTTCACCCGAAGAATCGAAGTAGCACATATTCACCAGGTCATCCGACATACCATAGTAGGCCACCATCGCGTACGCCATCTTATTGACCCGCTCCAAATCGTTCAATGCACCCGTCGAAATCTCCGAGAACACCACCTCCTCCGAGGCCCTGCCACCCAGCAATGCGCACATCTCGTGAAACATCTGCTCCGTCGTATTCAGCTGCCGCTCCTCCGGCACGTACCACGCTGCGCCCAGCGAGCGTCCACGGGGAATAATCGACACCTTCAGCAACGGATTCGCATGCTCCAGGAACCAGCTCACCGTCGCATGCCCCGCCTCATGGAAGGCCACCTTGCGCTTCTCCTCCGGCGTCAGGATCTTATTCTTACGCTCCAGACCACCCACGATCCGGTCTATCGCATCCAGGAAGTCCTGCCGCCCGACATGCTCCCGATCCTTACGGGCCGCTATCAGCGCCGCCTCATTGCACACATTCGCTATATCCGCCCCCGAGAAACCCGGAGTCTGCTTCGCCAGGAACGCAGGGTCAAAACCCTCCTCCAGCTTCAGCGGGCGAAGATGCACCTTGAATATCTCGTACCGCTCCGTATGGTCCGGTAGCTCCACGTGGATCTGCCTATCGAAACGCCCCGCACGCATCAGCGCGCCGTCCAGGATATCCGCACGGTTAGTCGCCGCCAGCACGATGATGCCCGTATTGGTCGCGAAGCCATCCATCTCCGTCAGCAGCTGGTTCAGCGTATTCTCCCGCTCCTCGCTGCTCGAGAAGCTCGCATTCTTCGCCCGGCTACGCCCTATCGCGTCGATCTCGTCGATGAAGATAATGCACGGCGCCTTCTCCTTAGCCTGCTTGAACAGGTCGCGCACCCGCGATGCGCCCACACCCACAAACATCTCCATGAAGTCCGAGCCAGAGAGGCTGAAGAACGGCACCTCCGCCTCACCCGCCACAGCCTTCGCCAGCAGCGTCTTACCCGTACCCGGAGGGCCCACCAGCAGCGCACCCTTCGGGATCTTACCCCCAAGCTCCGTGTACTTCTTCGGGTTCTTCAGGAAATCCACTATCTCCTCCACCTCAACCTTAGCCTCCTCCAGGCCAGCCACATCCTTGAACGTAACCTTAGTCCCGTTCTCCTTGTTGAAAATCTGCGCCCGCGACTTACCCATCGAGAAGATGTTACCACCGCCGCCAGCGCCACCGCCACCGCGCGACATCCGGCGGAAGATGAACATCCACACCGCCAGCATCAGCACGATGGGGAAAACCCAGTAGAAAAAGCCCCCGACGTAGTCCGGCTCCTCCACGTAGGTCGGGTAGATCTTCTTATCATCAGGCACACCCGCCTGCGCTGCATTCAGGTTCTCATTGAACGTCTCGATAGACCCTATCGTGAAGTAGAACGGCGCCGTCTCCCCGTACGACTTGATGTCCCCCAGCCGGCTCTCGAAGTGCTTAAGCCCATCCTGCGAGAGGTACACCTGTACTACCCCCTTGTTCCGCACCCCCACCAGCTTCGTCACGTAGCCCTTATCCAGCATCTGGAAACGAACCACCTGCCAATCCGTCTCGATGCTACGGCCGCCAGTGTAGAAGAACTTCACCCCCACGATAGCCAGCGCTATCAGCAGGTAGATCCAAAGTATATTCGGACGGCGCGAACCATCCACGCCTACACGAGAAAAGGGATTCTTCTTCCCCGAGAGCGGATTGCCCCCCTTGTTTTCACCCACTATATGTACTCCTTTATAAGCTTAGTCCACATACCACACTAGTCCTCATCCGCCACCTCGCGGCGAACCGCATCCTGCCAGAGCGACTCCAGATCGTAGAACGCACGCGCCTCAGTAGAGAACACATGCACCACCACATCGAAGTAGTCCATCACTATCCACTGCGCATTCTCCATCCCCGACATCCGCCACGGCCACTCCCCAGTGCCGGCCGCCACCCGGTCCTCCACCTCCTCGGCTATCGTCTTGATGTGCGGCGCGCTGTCCGCATGGCAGATTATGAAGAAGTCGCACACACGCTTCTCTATCCCGCGTAGGTCCAGCTCCACAATCTGCCGCGCCTTCTTCGAGCGCATCGCATTCTCCACCACACGAATCAGCTCGCGCTCCCGCACCTCCTTGTTCTCACTCACCATATACTACTTGCTACTTATCATTCTATATACACATAAGCCCCCAAGGGCATAACACCCCACGTACGCATAGCGTACAGAGAAGCTACCGCGAATATACACTTTTTTACAGAGATATAAGCCCCCGAATGCCCGGCTTTCCAGCCTCCCCCTCCGGCCCCCCTCCTAGAATGCAACGACCCTGCTACGCCTCCTCGCTCGCCCACTCCATCTCGCCCCGGCTCTCCCGCCGCGTGTCGATGCTCACCCCGATGATCACAACCCGCTTCCCCTGCCCCCGATGCTTCTCGGCATACCCCTGCTCCTTGATCTCCGCCAGCGCATCCTCCGCCGAATGCACCATCGGCCCCACCTTCAGCTCGAAGATGAAAACCCTGTCGCCGATATGCACCTCAACATCCGATCGCCCCTTGAGCGAGTACACCTCCGTGCGCACCAGCATGCCCAGCGCGCTGAACCACGCGTACAGCGCCGTCTGGAACAGCTCCTCGTACAGCCCCTCCCTACCATCCCCGCCCTCCTGCTCGATCTTCTTGCGCGCCATGGTGCTATAGGCCACCCCGGCCAACAGCCCACGAAGCCGCTCCATCGCCTCTGCGACCTCCCCCCCATGCAGCTGGCGAATGAAGGGCAGCATCTCCATCCGGCAGTTCTTGGGGCCATAGAGCGGCAGGACGACCTCCCAGAATGCGGTCCGCACCTCCCGGTTGGGAAAGCGCAGCTCGTAGCCACCGTAAGCGTCGAAGGTATCCACCCCGGCAATGGTCAAATAGCCACTCTGGAAAAGGAGGGGGATGGGATTCCTACCGCTCTCATCCAGACGGGTCAGCTCTACCTGGGTAACGTAGATGGGCCGGGAAAGCTTCGCAAAATCGTAGTCGTAGGTAGGGAACACCGTGGCCAGCAGCCGGCTCGTACCGCTCGACGCCCAGAAGGGCTCCAGCTCCATCTCGTCCAGGGCGAAGATAATGCTCTGCGGGTTGTAAACGTGCACATCCCGCCTGGTGAAACGGTAGCCATCGTAGTGCACGCGCAGCCTACCAACCATCCCATCAAAATCCAGCCCCTGCATCTCGGCCATCCGCCCGATCTCCTCGGGGAAGTTCTCAATCAGCTCCTCCTCAGTAATCCCGAAAAGTGCTGCATACTTCGGCGAAAAGCTCAGGTTGCGTAGCTGGTTTATACCGCTGAACAGGCTCAAATCGCTAAACTGCGTAATCCCAGTAATGACAACCAGATGCAGCATCCCGCTGCACTCCTTTATCGCCTTGTAAAAGCCCCGCAGCTCATCCTTGTAGTGGTAGTGCAGCGCCTCCTTATCCTTCGACAATGTATCGGTCAAGGGATTATCATACTCATCCACGAGAATAACGGGCTTAACCCCCTCCTGCTGGTAGGCAACATTTATGAGCGTTGCTATCCGGTCGCCTATATGGCCCTTAGGCCTTATACCATAGCGCTCCTCGTAGGGGCTAGCAAGGCGGTCGAATATCGTACGGATAGCGTCCCGCTCGGTAAAGCTCGAGCCCGAGAAGCCGAACGTAAACACCGGATGCTTCACCCACTCGGTCTCCCCTACCTCCCGCCGCTTCTCCTCCACCTTCAGCCCCTCGAAGAGGTCTCCACGCCCCTCGAAATAGCTCTTCAGCGTACTTATCATCAGGCTCTTGCCGAACCGACGAGGGCGGGCAAAGAACTGCACCTTGGCATCATGCGCCATCTCCCAGATCAAATCCGTCTTGTCCACGTACGCATAGCCATCGCTCCGCATCTCCTCGAAGCTCTGCACCCCGCAGGGCAGCTTGCCCCACCACATTTTGCCCCTATCCTGCTCTCGTTTCATAGTCTCCTTCTTTCTACTCTTCGCAAAGGTAGTCAAAAGCCGCGAAGGCTCCCCGAGCGAAACGCTCGAACGCCCGCCCCTCCCCCTGTCCTTCTCCACGAAGACATAGGCCGATCCCCACGGCCTCCCGCCTCCCTCCACCATGTAGTAGCAATGCAAATCCTGACCTACGAAGCCCTCCGGCACCGTAATCTGCAACCCCTCCCCAGCGCCCAGCCGCGCCGCATCCACATGGCACGTAGCGTTTACACCGGGGCAGTGAACCGCCACCCGTAGGCGCCCCACGCCACGGGGCAGTCCCCTCGGGAAGACCAGCGTCAACACCCGCCCCCTCCGGGCAACGGACATCGGGTAGTCCTCCATCCCCTGCCCCTGCGCCAGCCGAACCCGCGGGTAGTCTATGCACCATTGGGGCTTACCATCAGCCGGATTTACCTCCAGGCGCATGCCGCTGCGCATCAGCGCTCCCTGCGCCACGTGGTAGGCTCCACACTTCCGACCGTTCCTGGCCGTATACTCCGGGCGGAAGCCCACGCTCACCATGCATTGCATCTGCCGCAGGAAATTCGCCGCCACGGCGAACTTCTGCCGGTTCAGCTGCTGCGCCTCCGTACGGGGGTTATTGATCTTTTCGGCGCGGGACCTCGCCCGCATCTGGTCGTCCGACACGTAGACAACGACCGCCTCCCTACGCATCCACTTCGGACGCACGGGTACTATCTTCGCCATAATGCTATTCCTTATCTCAGGTGGTTAAGCAGAAATATCAGCACAAATATAGCACACCAAAAGCCCAATTCCAAACCGCCGGACGTAAGAAACGGATGGAAGGCCGGTTGATGTTTGACTTTCTGAAATATTTTCGATTACTTTGCACGCAAACAGTAGAAAAAAGGAGGAAACGCTATGAAACGTACATTCAAATTTGCCTTTATGGCTCTGCTCGCTGGCCTCATGGTCATGCCCCTAATCAGCTGCGAGGACGACGAGGACGACGACATCAAGGACGAAGGCGGCAAGAAGGAGCACAAAGACAATAACCAGAACAGCGATCCCCAGGATGGTACTCTGGCTGGCCTCTGGCGTTGCGACGGGGTCGTAGGTTCAGACCCCGCCCTCTCCATGATTGGCGGCTGG
>PDRH01000041.1 GCA_002748015.1 Bacteroidota bacterium
TGCTTGGGACGACAAGCAGGCTCGCATTCCCGAATATATGCCTATATTTGCGATGCGATCGCACTGCTATGAGTTCGCAAGTAAAATTCAGGATTATGGCTAGAGAAAGCACCGCCCCTTCAGCGGGGCGAAAGGCCGTGCGCCGGAATGTGCTGGCGCGCGTTTTCTCCTTCTACTACGAGGGCTTCCGGAGCATGACCGTGGGGCGTACCCTATGGTTGCTCATCTTCATCAAGCTGGCCATCATGTTTCTGGTGCTGAAGATGTTCTTCTTCCCGAACTTCCTGAATACCAACTTCTCGTCGGATGCTGAGCGGTCCGACCACGTGCTTAAGGAACTAACCAAACAAAAGTAGAGGAAAAATGATACAAGGAGTTGACATGTCGCTGGTCGACTGGTCGCGGGCGCAATTCGCGCTGACGGCCATCTACCACTGGCTATTCGTTCCGCTGACGCTGGGCATCACGTTCATCATCGCCTTCATGGAGACTATCTACGTGAAGACGGGCGACGAGAGCTGGAAGGTAGCCACCAAGTTCTGGATGCGCATCTTCGGGGTGAACTTCGCCATCGGGGTAGCCACGGGGATTATCCTGGAGTTCGAGTTCGGGACGAACTGGAGTAACTACTCATGGTTCGTGGGGGACATCTTCGGTGCGCCGCTGGCCATCGAAGGAATTATGGCCTTCTTCATGGAGTCGACCTTCATCGCGGTGATGTTCTTCGGCTGGAACAAGGTGTCGAAGCGTTTCCACCTGCTGTCTTCCTGGCTAACCGCGATAGGGGCTAACCTATCGGCGCTCTGGATTCTTGTGGCCAACGGGTGGATGCAGTTCCCGGCCGGGATGCACTTCAACCCGGACACGGCGCGCAACGAGATGGTGAGCTTCTGGGAGGTGCTGTTCTCGCCGGTGGCCATCAATAAGTTCCTGCACACGACGACGTCGGGCTACGTGCTGGCATCGATTGTGGTTATCGGCATCAGCGCGTGGTTCCTGCTCCACAAGCGGGAGCAGCTGCTGGCCAAGCGGAGCATCATCATCGCAGGGGTATTCGGCCTGATCTCGCTGCTGTTCACGATATTCACGGGCGATGGCTCGGCCTACGAGGTGGCGCAGAAGCAGCCGATGAAGCTGGCAGCCATGGAGGGTATCTACAACGGCCAGAAGGGCCAGGGGCTGGTTGCCGTGGCAATGCTCACTCCGGGCAAGGAGCCAATGGACGGCAAGGATCCGTACGTCTTCAACATGGAGATTCCGAAGCTGCTCTCGCTGCTGGGCTACCGGGACAGCGAGGCCTTCGTGCCGGGTATCAACGACATCATCAAGGGGGGCTACACCTACGTGAACGAGCATGGGGATAGCATCACCGAGCCGTCGGCCGAGGAGAAGATCGCAACGGGGCGCAAGGCCATCAACGCGCTGAAGATGTACACCGAGGCGCGCGAGGCGGGCGATACCGTAGCCATGGCCGAGTGGCGCGGGGAGCTGGAGGCGAACTTCAAATACTTCGGCTACGGCTACCTGAACGACCCGACGAGCCTAGTGCCGAATGTGCCGATGACCTTCTACTCGTTCAGAATCATGGTAACGCTGGGTGGGCTCTTCCTGCTGTTCTTCGTGGTGGTGCTCTACCTGGCCATGAAGAACCGGCTGGGGCAGAAGTGGTTGCTGTGGGCTTCCATCGCGATGGTGCCGCTGGTGTACATCTGCTCTGAGGCGGGGTGGATCGTGGCCGAGGTGGGCCGGCAGCCGTGGGTTATCCAGGACATCATGCCGACGGTGGCGGCGGTGTCGCGGATAGACGCCAGCGCGGTGCAGGTAACCTTCGGGATATTCGCCGTGCTGTTCACCACGCTGCTGATAGCCGAGCTGAGCATCATGTTCAAGCAGATTAAGATGGGGCCTTCCCACGATAACGATTAAGACTAGAAGACGATATGGATACGACATACATTCTACTGCAGCAGTACTGGTGGTTCCTGGTGTCTGTGCTGGGGGCGTTGCTGGTGTTCCTCCTGTTCGTACAGGGGGGGCAGACCTTCATCCACACGCTGGGGCGTGATGAGATGGAGCGGACGATGCTGGTGAACGCGCTGGGTCGCAAGTGGGAGTTCACGTTCACGACGCTGGTTACCTTCGGGGGGGCGTTCTTCGCATCGTTCCCGCTGTTCTACTCGACGAGCTTCGGGGGGGCCTACTGGGTGTGGATGGCGATACTGTTCTGCTTCGTGATCCAGGCGGTGGCCTACGAGTACCGGACGAAGCCGAAGAACGTGCTGGGCAAGAAGACCTTCGAGGCCTTCCTGCTGATCAACGGGGTGCTGGGCACGGTGCTGCTGGGCACGGCTGTGGGGACCTTCTTCACGGGGTCGGACTTCTTCGTGGGGAAGATGAACCTAACGAACCTGGCGCAACCGGTGATTTCCTACTGGGGCAACCCCTGGCATGGCCTGGAGGCGGTGCTGGACGTGCGCAACGTGATGCTGGGCCTGGCGGTATGCTTCCTGGCGCGGTGCCTGGGGCTGATGTACTTCATCAACCTGATTGACTACCAGCCGCTGTACGAGCGGGCGAAGCGCAAGCTCCTCTACAACGCCATCCCCTTCCTGGTGTTCTTCCTGGGCTTCCTGATTTCGATCCTGCTGAGCAAGGGCTATGCTGTAGACCCGGATACGGGTAAGGTGTACCTGGAGCAGTACAAGTACTTCTGGAACCTACTGGAGATGCCGGCCGTGCTGGCGGTGCTGCTGGTGGGCGTTGTGCTGGTGCTCTGGGGGCTGATTAGCATAATCTTCATGGGTAAGAAGGACGGCATATGGTTCGGTGGCCTGGGTACGTTCCTGACGGTGCTGGCGCTGCTGCTGAACGTGGGCTACAACAATACGGCCTACTACCCGTCGTTCGACCTGCAGAGCTCGCTGACGATCTACAACAGCTCGTCGAGCAAGTTCACGCTGACGGCCATGAGCATCGTGTCGCTGCTGATCCCCTTCGTGCTGGGCTACATCTGGTACGCCTGGAAGAAGATGGATGCGCAGAAGATGACGCCGGAGGAGATCGCATCGGAGAAGAAGGACCACGTTGAGGTATACTAAAATAGGGAGGGAACGGTTATGGTAATGCAAGTGATTTCGCTGCTGATGTGGCCTGCTGTCATCCTGGTGAGCTATCTGGTTAGTACTCGGGTAGTGATGCGCTTCGATAGGAAGTACAAGGAGAAGCAGGGTGAATAATCCTCGTCGTGCCTGCGGGTGGGGGGCTATTCCCTCCATACGCTCCTAGTGGGCACGCCATGATGATTCTACTAGCTAGGGGTTGCTGCGGGTTCTCTTTGCGGTAACCCCTAGCCATTAACGCCAGCTACGGCTGACGAAACGATTAAAAACTAGCGTGGGGTATATGGGTAGGCATATTACGGTTTCGTACTATAAGAGCGGGATAGGAGAGCTGGTGCTGGGTGCATTCGATGGTCAGCTCTGCCTGCTGGATTTTCGCTACAGGCGAATGCGATCGGTGGTGGATCGGCGGGTTATGGAGGGCCTCAACGCGAAGCTGGTGGAGGGGGAGGATGCAACGATAGACGAGGCGCGTCGCCAGGTGGATGAGTACCTCTCCGGGGGACGACGCGAGTTCTCGCTCCCCCTGCTGATGGTGGGGACGGAGTTCCAGCGGGCTGTTTGGGAGGGGCTACAGGCGATTCCCTACGGTGAAACAGCGAGCTACAGCGGGCTGGCCAAGCGTATTGGTCGGGAGAACGCCGTGCGGGCTGTGGCCTCGGCCAACGGGGCGAATGCGCTGGCGCTGGTTGTCCCATGCCACCGGGTGATAGAGCTAGATGGGAGCGTGGGTGGCTACGGGGGTGGAATTCGCGTAAAGGAGCGCCTCCTGGCGCTGGAGCAACGTGGGCGCGAGGACTACCCGCATGGACTCCTGAAGGGGGGGCTATAGCAGTGGGTTGGATGGAGGGGAGCGGACAGGTGAACAGTAGGTCAAATGTTCAATACTGTATTATCCGGCAACTTTTGGGGCTAGATTTTCGTTCTACCGATTAAGTAGTATTTTCTAGTAATTGCTCTGGGCTACCCCTCGGTGGTAGCTGAAAAACTTTTCTTTTCATGAGACTTTCAAACCTATCCGTACGTCGTAAGATCATCCTGAGCAATAGCGTTAGCATTATCGGCTTTGTGCTGATGCTGATATACGGTATACTCGTGAACGTTGCTTTTGAGCTTTCAAATGATTTCATTGTTAAGCATTCGCATGCGCAGCTGGCGCTGGCTGACCTTGGGATATTCCTTCGTGGTCCTCTTCCCGGGGATGCAACGGAGGTCAAGGAATGGACGGCAACCTTTGACGAGAAGGTGGAAGACTTCCGGGTTAAGATCCAAACGGTTTGGGATGAGAGCGATAGGGTGCGCTCCAAATGGATAGTCTCCAAGGTCTACCACGAGAGCATGGAGGAGCTAGAGGAGCTGGCAACCTACCGTACAGAGGTGGTATCGAGCGCGCAGTCGGGCACGCTGTCCCCCCTAAAGCTGCGTCGCGTAGAGGTAGATACCGGCATCAAGGATCTGCTGCAGGAGTTCTACGCCTCTCTGGTGCTTGGGCATAAGAACTCTGGAGATGTTGGACGACGGCTGAATATATACCTGCTATGCCTGAGTATCCTGGTGGGGGTTCTACTCATTGTAATCATGCGTTTGGTAACGCGCAATATTACCAGCCCCATCATCACGCTTAGCCAGCGGCTACGCGAATTGGCCAAGGGGGATCTCCGCGAGCAGGGGGATGACGGGAAGGATATCGCACGACGGGACGAGATAGGGGTAATGCTTCGCTCCCTGCAGGAGTTTGTGAACCATGTACGAAGTATTGTTGAGCGCATTTCTGCATCTTCCGAGTCCTTGGCCTCGCTGACCGAGCAGCTTCATACGGTATCCGGAGCAATGCAGAGCAGCGCGAATGGCCAGGCAGCCTCTGCGCAGGAGATTTCTGCGACGATGGAGCAGATGATGGCAAATGTGGAGCAAATTGCCAACAATACGCAGGATTCGGCTGCCAGCTCAGAGCGGAATACCGCAACGCTGGCCGACCTGCAACGGGCTAGCCAGGCAAACCGTGATTCGTCGCAGACGATTACGCAACGCATTGGCATCATCGAGGAGATAGCCAACCAGACAAACATCCTGGCACTCAATGCAGCTGTGGAGGCTGCGCGTGCGGGCGAACACGGGCGTGGCTTTGCCGTAGTGGCCTCTGAGGTTCGCAAGCTCGCAGAGAATTCGCAATCAGCCGCCGCAGAAATTGTGTCACTGGCAACGTCGGCCGAGCGTGATAGCGAAACAACCTACCGACAGCTGGAGGAGATGATAGAAGAGGTACGCATCGCCTCGGAGTCGCTCAAGGTCATAAATACCGCCGTGCTCGAGCAACGGGCTGGCACGGATCAGGTGAACTCCTCTGTGCAGCAGCTTGACAGGGCGGCGCAGACGAACGCCAGCAGTTCGAACGAGTTGGCCGAGAACGCCCTAGCCATTCAAGAGGAGTCGCAAAATCTGGCAGAGATTATCTCCTTCTTCCGGCAGTAATTACTGATAGGAATACGTAAGTTAGCCCCCTAGCGCAGTAAACAGACTGCGCTAGGGGGCTATTCGCTCGAGATAAATGACCGCAATTTGACGCAGTCGACGGCCAGCCAGCATAGCGGAGAGCCGCATGCCAGGAATGGCGGATCTGCATATACCGAATTTAGGAGTCTAGACTCCTCCTCAACTCTTCCGTGGTTTGCGGGGCTTTCTCGGCTTGGGAGCTGGTAATGCTTGCGCCGTCCGTCTTAGCAGTTCGCGGAGGAATTCCCCATTATCTACCCTTTCGCCTACGCATAGGCTCGGCTTAGCCCCAGGGTATGCAGGCGACATTGGGAGGTCGTCTGCGTATGCCAGGCCAGCATCTGTTGGCTTGATGTGTAGCACACCGTCGCAGATAAGCCCCACAACCTTCCCGTCAAGATAGAGGGCGTAATCGCCGAACATCTTCCGGGCGTAAACCTCTCCGCAACCGTCGAGCTGGCCTATGATAAAGTCTACAAACTCCTGCCGTGTCGCCATACGCCTCCTAGGCCTTGAAAAAGCTGGTAGCCTGACGTAGCGTCTCCGCCTGGTCGCTAAGCCCCTCTGCGGAGTTCTCTAGCTCCACGCTGGCCGTAGCATTTCGCTGAACAACCTGGGTGAAGGACTGCACAGAGGTATTAATCTGCTCGATGCCAATGCGCTGCTCCTGGCTGGAGGCTGCGATTTCCTGCACGAGGGTAGAGGTTCGTTGGACTTCTGGGAGTACCTCCAAAAGGTAGGATGCGGCATTCTCCGTCTCGTGGAGCGACTGGCTGGAGAAGTCCTCTATCTCGCTGGCGGCGATGCGGCTACGCTCGGCGAGCTTCCTGATTTCGATTGCCACAACGCTGAAGCCCCGGCCATGCTCCCCAGCCCGCGCCGCCTCTACAGCGGCATTGAGGGCAAGGATATTGGTCTGGGCGGCGATTTCAGCGATAATGCCACTCTTCTCTGTAATGCGCTTAACGCTATCGTAGCTGCTCTGCGCGAAGCTCTTCAGGTCGTCCACCTTCCGCTCTACGCTCTGCGCAATGTTCTTGGTCAGGAGGGCGTTCTCGGCATTCTGCTCGATATTGGCGGCCATCTGCTCGGTGGCGGCGCCCACCTGCTCTATCCCGGCTGCCTGCTCGGTGGAGCTCTCGGAGAGCTGACGCGACACGCTGCAAAGATGCTCGCTAGCATTGGCAACGAAGGCAGTACCGTCAAGCACCTGGCGAATGGCCCCGTCAACACAATCCGCCATATTCTGGACAGATCGTGCAATTTCGCCAAACTCATCGGAGCGCGCCAGTACCCCTTCGCCCAGCTGGAGGTTGAAGTGCCCCGTTGCGCAGCGGTCTATCTGTGATTTGGAGGAATTAACATTGCGGACTATTGTGCGAGTGATTATGCATGCCAGGATGATGCACAGGGCTATGCTCACGAGCATGAGGGCGGAGGTGCAGATAAAGCCGAAGCGCTTACGGCTGCTGTAGACACTATCTGCGTAGCTCCCCAGGGCTTCGAGCTGCTCGAGGGTCTGCTGGCCAAGCTGATGAATCTTGTGGCTTATATCATGGGCAAGCGCTTGGTCGATGGTGCTATCGTGGCCAAGCGCTTGCTTTAGGCGCTCGAGGATGGCTCTGAGGTTGGCAAGGCTGGTGCTGATGGCGGTGGCATCGTCCTTAACCCCCTCCTCGGAAGCCTCGACGGCCGCGGTGACGAAGTGCTCTAGGTTGCTCTGGCAGGAATCGATATAGGCTATGCAGCGGCTATATCCCTCGGGCTCAGCATGCTGAATGAATACCATCCCGCCTACCTGCGCCTTGAGGAAGAAGGCCTCTGCGGAAGAGGCATGCTCTATCATCTTGGTAACATGGGAGAGGCGGAGACCGGTAATGGTGATCAGAGCACCGTAGGCAAAGAGTAGGCTGGTGATAATGCCGAAAGCCAGGGTTAGCTTTCCTCTAGTGCGTAAACGAAAAGTAGACATAGCTATAGCCTCCAGTAAGCGTACAAGAGGAGTGGGACACCCCGACGCATGGGTGAACGAGTTAATACTAATATTTCAGCTGTTTAGGTCGAGCTTAACGGCTCTTTAGCTACTTATACGTTTACGGGAGCATATACGTTTCCTCTTTTGTAAGGAATATCAGGCTTTTTCAGTGTATAGAACTATTCGATGGACTTTCTAAGCTACCTACCGCCAGCACTACTCCGAAAAGCCCCAGCGCTGCGTAGGGCTTATCCTTACGTACTGCACATAGTCCGACGAGCAGGGAACTGCGACCTTCTGGGGAAACACCGCGGCGTAGAGAGAGCCATCCGCTACGAAAACGCCATACTCCTCGCCCTCCATCGGGCAGAACTCCATGAGCGGAAATCCTAGCTCTAGACTTCTCTTTCCCCCATCCTCCCGGAGGTCAATAACCGTCACTATGGCCCTGTTCGTCCGGAGCCATCGGGCGCTGATGCCCACCATATGGGTAGAATCTGGGGATATAGCTGGTAGTGCCTTCCCCAGCCCAACAAGGCAGTGGGCCAAGCTGGCCGTCGAACGCTTAAGGTAGAGCAGCTCGCTCAGCTCGCCCGAGGGCCGTTCAAATACCATTAGCCCAGCCGGTGCGATATCGCCCAGGTAGTAGCATTCGTCCTCCTCGTCCTCGCAGCTACAATCCCCCCCATACCCATTCTCGTCGCCCTGGCTCTTGGCGCGCTCCTGCTGGTCGTCCCAGGTATACATCTCCCAGGTGAGCACCCGCTCCGAGGCATGTGGCACCTTGAGGAGGCTATCGATGATGGCCCACGTTCTGGCCGTCTCCACCGCCCCCGCGTTCCCCCTATGGCTTTGCACCCGCAGGTAGGCGCCCGTATCAACCGGCACCAAGACCTCCTCCTCAGCCCGTAGCGCACCAGGATGCCACTCCCAATCGCCCCCTACAACCATGCGCTTCCTGGCCTCAGCGAACTCCTCGGGCGACACCAGCTCCATGCGTACGAAGCGTTCTGCAGGCACGCGCTTCGGCTCGTCGTAGCGCTCCCCATCGATGTAGGAGGCCAGCAGGGGGGCTTGCATGTCCTTCTCGGAGAGGAGTACCTCCTTGCAGCTCCAGACATCGCTGCGGTGGACGTAGAGCCGCTCCAGCTGCTTGCGCTCCTCATATAGCTCATTGACTACCCGATACCTACGAGTGGTGCGCATCTTGACCTCCAGCCAGTCCGCCCGCTCGCCGATCACCTCGAGGGGGGCTGAGGCACCACGCTTCTCCACCGCAAAGCTGTCCACCGAGGGGTATTCATAGACATACACTGGGTCGTTCTTGGTATAGGCCGTGTAGAGTACGGGCGTGTCCTCGGCAATGGTATCCCCCTGCAATTGGGGGGCCTCCGAATGCGGCTGATTGCGGCAGGTGCTAAAGCTAATGGCAAGAAGAGCTAGAAGGGCTATTCTACTTAGTAGTTGAACATGCATATCAATTCAAAGATTAAAGCCCTAGACTCTTAAGACAAGCAGGTAAGGCCTAGAGCTCGGTGTAACGTTCTGCCCCCTCCCTGTAGGTATCTACGGCAGAATAGAGGCAGAAGAGGCCAAATGCGGCTTCGGCCAGGGCGCTGAAGGTCCATCCGTCTTTGATCAGGGTGGACAGCCCATCGTAGGTCAGCATGCCGGCAAAGAGCGATAGGGCAACGATGGCATAGCGCCAGTTCCAGAGACGGCTACGCACCACGCGGCACTCCAGGCGTTCTGCCAGCTGCTCGTCCCGCCCCCAGCGGCAGGATAGCATGGAGGCCAAGAGTTCGGGGCGCAACCATTGCTTATCGCGGTACCGCCAATCGCGGTCGAAATACACCACCTCCAGGCCAGCTTCACGCGCCAGGCGAAAAAGCCTACGGTCCAACCGATGCTCCCGCGACCCCTCATAGCCCCGCATTATGTCCATTTCACGTATTCGCAGGCTCAGGGGGATTAGCCTCCCATCGTTAAGATGGAGGTAGTAGTCTGCGTGGCGGAGGTGTATGTGGCCATACGCACTCCACGGCAGGTAGGAGTTGACGGAGCGAAGGAGGTTCTTCACCTCAACAAGGGGCAAGACCTTTCTGGAGAAGGGGGATTTCACCGTAATCTCCCCCCGCTCTGGGTCGATGTCTATGCGCCTCAGCCCAAGGAAGAGGAGCAACAGCACCAGGAGGACGTAGACCGTAACAAAGGCCACCAGGTAGGGGTAGGGCGACCACTGGGGGCGATCGTGAAAGAGGTAGTAGAAGAGGGCGGTCATGAAGACGCCCATGAATAGGATGGCGAGTGAGGCACCGGGGAACCTCCAAAAGGGGCGAAAACTCAACCCCTCGGCCTGGGGTAGCTCGCTCAGGAAGGCCTCGGGCACATGGAAGCTGGCGGTGTAGCAAAAAGGGGAGTCCTCCCTACGAAAAGCCTCGTAGGCCACCCGATACCAGGAGGGGTCTGAGGGCTTGGTGGCCATATCCTCGCAGGTGATTACATCGTAGAAAGCCCCATTGCGCCAAACCTCGATGCCGTATATCCCTATGCCTCGTTCCTCCACCCGGTCAAGCACCAGATGGAAGTCTTCGGAGGAAAAATGGTATATGGCGGGGGCATCCTCCCCCTGGTTTCGGTTCTGGAGGCCGTAGAATATGTAGCGGGCTAGGTATTCTGACTGCTGCATCTATTACTTCAATATAGCTCAGATGGCTACTCCTCCAGCACGCCCTTCCTCAGGTCTATGCGAAGGTACTGCCGAAAATCCTCATGCATAACCGGCACCCCCACCGAGCAGACCGCGGCGTAAATCGAGCCGTCAGCCATGAAGACCATGGGGCCATCCTCGTCCATTAAAAAGTACTCTATCTTCGGGAAGCGCAGCTCTAGAGCCACCTGCGCGCTACCCTTGTCAAGGCGCACGAAGGTCAGCACCGCACCGTTGGACCAGCGCCACGAGACGCCTATGCCCACCATGTAGCCGCTGTCGGGCGACATCTGGGGTAGCCCCCCTCCGAGGTCTACCATCGCAAAGCTCTTGTGAGTCTGCTGGCGATCTATGAACAGCAGATAGCTCCAGGCCTCCACCTCCCTAGCAAGGGCCATCATGCCCGTGCCAGGCCACTCGCCCACGTAGTACATATCCTGGCCGAGGATCCCTTCGCCCTCCTCCTCCACACGGCTAAGATCCTCATCCTCCTCCCCCCATATATCCCTCCAATTCTCCCCGAGTAGCATACCCAGGCTTACCACCCGCTCGGAGGCATGCGGGATACGTCTGAGGCTATCGACTATCGCCCGCGCCCTGGCCGTCTCATCCTTCTCAGCAGGCTCTCCGTAGACCGAATTCAGGACTAGGTAGGTGCCGGTATCGAGGGGCACGAGAACCTCCGCGCTGTCGCGTAGGCATCCCGAGTGCCAGGATAGCTGGCCACGGGATGTATGCCGCTCCCAGGCCGCTTCGAACTCCTCCCTGGGTACTAGCTCCATCCGTAGAAACCTATCGGGCATAACGCGCTGCTCCTGCTCCAGACGCTCCCCGGCACGATACCCCGCATAGACCGGCCTAAGCAGGTCCTGCTGGGTCAGCAGGAAATCCTCCGGTCGCTGTACGTCCTCACGGGGTATATACAAACGCTCCAGCTGCACCCGCTTCTCGTAGTGGAAGCCCTCCTCGTCCGGCGGGGCCAGCTCGTAGATGCGGGTGATGCTGGCCTTGATGGCGAGCCAGTGGCCGCGTTCGCCTATTACCTCGACTATGTCGTTGGCCATGCGCTGCTCGACCTCGATACTATCGGTCGAGGGGTACTCGTAGATAAGGGTAGCATCGCGCTTGACGTAGGCATTGTAGAGAACCGGCGTGTCCTCCGGAATGGTGTCCCCCAGCAGCATCAACTCGTGCTTCGGTTGCTGAAGGCCACACGAGCTAAGCCCCACTTGCAAAACCACAAACCATACCAATACCCCAGCTATACGTTCCCTCATTGCTCTACCCATTAAAACGTTTGATACCCCAAATGTACCCTAAAATCCCGAAGCACCAAGCCAATCATCCGGTTCATGATGCACCACCCTCCCCTACAGCCACCCCGCCCTAGGGCTTATCCGCACGTACTGCGCGAAGTCCATCGGGTGCGAACCACCCGCCCGCCTGGAGAACACCCGGGCATACACTGAGCCATCGGCCACGAAGACGATAACCTCCCGCTCGTCCATGAAGAGGAACTGCATGTAGGGGAATAGCAGCTCTGTAGCCACCTGCCCACCATCCTCCGACAGATGCACGAAGGTCAGCACCACCCCCTCCGCCCCGTACCACCGAGACCCGATGCCCACCATGTAAGTACTATCAGGGGAAATGTAGGGAAGACCCGCCGCATTCTCCACGAGGTAGAACAGCACCTCACCATCCGGCCGCCTCAGAAAAAGGAGATCGCTCCATTGCTCCTGCACCACGTTGAACACCGCGATCCCCGCCCGGGGCAGTTCGCCCACGTAGGCGCATGAGGTCAGCATCCCCCCGCCCCTATCCTCGTCGTCCTCCCCTTCGACATCCCCACTCCCCCCGCCTGCGCTAGCCCCCTCACGCAGCTCCTCACCAGACATCCAGGACGTAGCGCGCTCCAGCGCATTCGGTATGCGCTCCAGGCTATCAACTACGGCCCGTGTCCTTTCCGTCTCCTGCTCGTCGGCAAGCTCGCCCGTGGAGGAGTAGACCAAGAGGTAGCCCGCCGTATCCATGGGGACGAGCACCTGGTCCTCCATGCGTAGCACCCCGGGATACCAGGGCAAATCCCCCATTACCGCCCGCCGCTCCCTGGCCTGCAGGAACTCCTCCTCGCTGATTAGCTCCATGCGCAAAAGGCTATCTGCCCTCACCTCCCTGGGCTTCTTGTTGCGCTGACCCTCTAGGCAGTACGCCAGTACGGGTTTCTGTAGATCAGCCGCCGAGAGCAGCAGCTCATCCCTTGGCCACACGGCCTGCCGCTGCACGTAGAGCCGCTCCAGCTGCTCACGCACCTCCCGCTGGCCATTGCGCAACCCGTAGCTACGCTTCGTCCGCATCTTCACCGCCAGCCAATCGCCCTGCTCGCCTATGACCTCCAGCCGGTCAAAGAAATAGCATGCCTCCACCTCCTGGCTATCCACAGAGGGGTGCTCATAGGCCCACTCCCCCTCGCCGTTGACGTACGCAAAGTAGAGAACCGGCACATCCTCCGAAACGACATCGCCCTGCAACTCGCCCCCCGCCCCCCGAGGAGAAATGCCACACGAGGCGATAAGGACTGCTAGCAGAAGGCTAAAAAGAGAGTAGCGAAGCGAGTTCAAGGACATATGCGAACCACAAAGAGAATAAGTAGGGCCAGGACGGTAGGCCAGAGTTCGGAGTGCGCAGGGCCGAAGCACCTACCCTTTTCTACGATACCCCATGCCCCCAAGCTTGTGGCAAAGGGAGAAAACGCTACGCCTTGAAGAATCTCGTGGCCTCGCGCAGAGCCTCAGCCTGCTCGCTAAGCTTGGCCGCCGATTTGGCGAGCTCCTCGCTGGCCTTGGCGTTCTGCTGCACAATCTCAGTAATATCCTGAACAGACGTGTTGATCTGATTTGCCCCAGACCGCTGCTCCTGGCTCGAAGCGGCAATCTCCTGCACCAGGCAAGAAGTACGCAGCACATCCGGCAGCACATCCTCCAAGCTAGCAACTGCGCTCTCCGTATCGCTGAGCGACTGGCTGGAGAGGCCCTCAATATCGCTAGCGGCCAGCTGGCTCCGCTCGGCAAGGGTGCGAATCTCCGTGGCTACAACGCTGAAGCCCCGGCCATGCTCCCCAGCCCGCGCCGCCTCCACCGCCGCATTGAGAGCCAGGATGTTAGTCTGATTGGCAATCTCTGAAATCACACCTATCTTCTCCGTAATGGTCTTCACGCTATCGAGGCTCTTCTGGGCATACGCCCTCAAATCCTCCACCCTCCCTTGCACCTTCTCAGCTATAGCTTTCGTCTCTTGGGCATTATCCGCATTCTGATCTATTGCCGCCGACATCTCCGCCGTAGAGGCACCGACAGCCTCAATACCAGATGCCTGCTGAATGCCACGCTCCGAAATCTGGCGGGATAGATGGCTCAGACCCTCGCTGGCGCTGGCTACAAAAGACGTTCCCTCCACCACCTGCGTAATGGCGCTATGCACGCTATCGGCCATATGCTGCACCGACTGGGCGATGTCGCCGAACTCATCATGGCGCTGAAGAACCTTCTCCTCCAGCTGCACGTTGAAGTGCCCAGTGGCACAACGGTCGATATGGGTCTGCGAAACCTTCACATTCCGCACGATGCTGCGCGTCATGGTGAAGGCCACAACCAGGCAGAGGGCTATGGCCGTAAGCATTACAGCGCCGGAGGAGAGGGCCAAATTCCGCTTGGCGTGGTAGTAGCTACGGGTCGCCTCCTGACCAATTTCCGTAAACCGGGCTATCGTCTTGCCACCAAGGCTTTCAATCTTCTCACCGGCCATCTCAGATTGGCCAGCAATCTCGCTGAGCCTGGAAACTGCGTCACGGAAGGTCTGGAATGACCCCTGAAGGGAAGATCCGTTGATGAGGTCCCCATGCTCCTGGGCCATCCGAAGAATCTTACCAAGCAAATCCCCCTGCTCGTGGCTATCCTTGTAGAGCGTGAAATCAATCGCCATGCGAACTAGCGGGGCGATGGGCGCACCATCGACATCAGCCTGCGCTTCCAGCTCACCAGGGAGATTGCGCACCGCGCCGAAAGCCTCCTCCACAAGCGGTACTTCACGGTCTAGCACCTCCCGGTAGTCCGAAAGGAGAAGCTTCAGCTCATCTATGCTCTCGGCCAACGACTGGGCCTCAGCTACGGCCTCAACCTGATCTGCCTTGGAAGACGCCATCATGAAATCTGCGGTATACACCTTGCTAGAATCCAAATACGCCAGGCAGAGCCGGTAGTCCTCTGCCTCATGATGCTGCAGGAAGGCATGACCATACATCTGCGCCTTAATCATCGTTGACTCAGCCGCCGCAGAATGCTGCATCATATTCGTCATGTGCGTAAATCCCCCCGAGAAGATTACAATCATAGAGCCGTACGCGATAAGTAGGCATATGATGATACCGAAAGCCAGGGCCAGCTTTCCACGAGTACGTAGACGAACGATGTGCATAGGATAAAGCCTAGGTTAAATCAATAGCGACCAATAAGGGAACATTCGTAGGCAAAGCCCCCAAAAGTACATCCCTATTCTTACAATACGAAATATCTCCCCCAAAAGGTTGCATCACCCAACCCATAATAAAGTGCCGCTACAGCGAAGCTTGAAGGGAATGCCACACTCCGCCATCATGCCCTCCACCTGCGCAATGGTCTATAGGATGCCAACCAGCTGCCATCCATATCCCAACCCAATTCGGTTTATTAGCGGCGCAACGTCTGGCGGGCTGGATGTGGGCTAGCGCTGTTGAGCATAGCGAAAAACCGGCTGCCGCTACGGGCTACTTACTCCATAGTAAATGCCCCCATCCGGCGCAAAGGGGCGCAAGTAGCCCGTAGGCAGAGCGGCTGGCCGCAGGCCTAGAATAGCAAAGTGCGATAAACCGAATTGGGATAGGTATACCTCCATCACCTACTAACCCTAGCCCCCCGCACCATACACCCTCGGGCGAAGAAGGGTGAAGGTAGCATATCCTTGAGCAAAGGAAGGCGAACTCCCCCAAAAATGCTAGCCGGGGCGATGGGTTTATACCATCGCCCCGGCTAGCATTTCCTACGATACCGTAGCTAACCTCTAGCTCAGCTGAAAGTACTCCACGGAGGATTTCAGGCGCGCAGCCTGCTCAGTCATCCTGAGCGACGTGCCAGCCAGCTCCTCGCTCGTGGCCGCATTCTGCTGGGCCACCCGAGTCAGCTGCAAAATGGACAGGTTCACCTGCTCCGCCCCGTTGTGCTGCTCCACGCTCGCCTGGGCTATCTCCTCAACCAGCGTAGCCGTCCGGGCTATGGTCGGGAGGATGCCCTCTATCTTCTGCCCGGTCAGCTCGGCCACCTGCCGCGAGCCTGCCGATAGCTGCACTATCTCCTCGGCCGCCATCCGGCTACGCTCGGCGAGCTTGCGCACCTCGGCCGCCACCACCGCAAAGCCACGACCATGCTCACCGGCACGCGCGGCTTCCACCGCCGCATTGAGGGCAAGGATATTCGTCTGCGCGGCAATCTCGCTGATGATGGCTATCTTCTCATTGATGAGGCGGTTGGACTCTATCGACTCGGCGCTCTTGATGCGGATGACCTCCGCCTCCTCCTGCATACGCTTGGACATGCTGACGGTCCCCCGGGCATTCTCCGTATTCTGCTGGATATTCGCGGTAATCTCCTCCATGGTAGCGGAGATCTCCTCCGAGGAGGCGGCCTGATCGTTAGCCCCACCAGAGAGCTGGTTCGATATCCCGCTTATCGACGCACTCGCTTCGCTGATGCCATCAGCCCCATCGGAGATGTCCGCCACTATCTCGCGCAGCCGCTGCGACATACCGTTGAGCGCCGCGCAGAGCTGCCCCACCTCATCAGTGCTAGTATATTCAAGCCGCTGGTTGAGGTCGCCGGTGGCTATTGCCTTGGCAAAGTCAACCCCCTGCTTGAGAGGTAGCACGAGGCGCTGGATTATCAGGACTATGAGCAATATAATAACCACCAGGGAGAGAATGCCCCCTACTGTAATAAACAGCAGATCGCCCCATACAGGGGCCATAACGGTGCTCTTAGGCAGGGTAACGCGCACCTGCCACGGGGAGGGCGCCTCCCCAATGTACACCGGAATCCCGACTACAATCTCCTCCATCGAGGCGGACTCCACCTCCACGCCACGGGCAATCTCCTGGAGTAGGCCGGCGTACTGGTCGCCAAATTCGCTCAGCTCCCTCCCGATGGCCTTGGGATCCTCCGTGGATGCAGCGAATACGCCCAGGTCGCTCACCACTTCGATCTGCAGCCCCTCCATCTGCAGCTCCTCCTTCTGAGCCATCAGAAAGTTCTGAATGAAGGAAATATCAATGTCAGTACCCACCATGCCGATGAACTTACCATCCACGATTATGGGCGAAACCGTGGTAATCATCAGCAGACGCTCCTGGCCCATCGGGTAGAAGTAGGGGTCCACCACGTACTGCTTGAGAGTCTGCTTAGGGACGAGGTACCAGTCCCCCTCCCCGGGCTTATCGTAGCCCACCAGCGGCTCGAGGCCGAAGCCACCACCAGGCTGCTTGAAAATGTAGGGAATGAAGCGCCCCGTCGCATCATGCCCCACGCTATCACGGTAGAGCCGATCCAGCCCATCGAAAGCATTCGGCTCGAAGGCTATCCCCATAGCGATGCAGTTCCGATTGCTCGCCAGCTGCTGCCGCTGCAACTCCCGCACCTTTCGGCGGCTCAACGCCTCGTCATCATTCTGCACCAGCGCCTCTAGGGTGCTAGACATCGCCGTAGCCGTATGCATGCCCCCCTCCAAAGCACCATCCACCCGCAACGATACCAGGCGCGCTATCTGCGCAATCTTCCCAATATTGCTGGCCAGCTCACGCCGATACTTCCGCACGCCGATTATCGTACCCGCCAGCAGCAGTACCAGGAAAATCGCCAGGCCTACGTAAACAACTATCTTGTGCTTTATCGAGCTAAACCGCATGAACCGCCTCCTCTACCGCTACGCTGACACCACACCGATGCCCCACAGCATCGTAATTACAACAAGAAGTGGCGCACTCCGCTGCAGCACCCTTCTCTACACCCTGGTTGCGAGGATTTCCCTCAAGTCCCATCCTAAGCTTTTTTTAGTCCGTACAACGTACTGTCATACGGCAATGGCAGCAATACGGTTACAGTAGAAAGCATCGCATACGCAGTACAAAACCATTCTACGCTCCCCTACGCCAATCTTAAGCCCTTGGTAAGGCTGGAAATCAAGCCATTCCAACAAATTCGTGTTCTGCTAGTGAACAACTAGCAGAAACTAGAAATATGATATTTGGCTACATACGCGTCAGCAGCGACAGGCAGACGGTCGACAACCAGCGCTACGAAATTCAGGAATACTGCAAAAGGGAGGGTATCGCGGTCGACCGATGGATAGAAGAGACCATCAGCGGCACCCGCGCCTACGGAGAGCGGAAGCTCGGCGAGCTGCTGGCCGCAATAGATACCGGGGACACCATCCTCTGCACGGAGCTATCCCGCCTGGGGCGCAACCTCTTCATGATAATGGAAATCCTGAATGGGTGCATGGAGAAGGGCTGCTGCGTCCAGACCATCAAGGAGGGATACCGCCTCACGGACGACCTCCAGAGCAAGGTGCTCGCATTCTCCCTTGGGCTATGCGCCGAGGTGGAGCGCGACATGATCAGCACACGAACGCGCGAAGCCCTAGCCCGACGAAAGGCGGAAGGGCAGATACTGGGGCGCCCCCGTGGACGACGCAGCACCACGCTCAATAGCAAATGCACCGCGCGCCATGCTGAAATAGCCGAACGCCTGGCCGAGGGGATGCCCGTGGTTCAACTCGCAAGGCTGGTAGGCGTGGCCCCCGGCACGATGTACCGCTACCTAGCCTACACCGGGCTGAAAACCCCGCTGCGTTGCGAGGGGGACAGGTGGGCACGGGGGATCTACTAAAAGGGACGTTTTCGCGGGAAGGAAGCTTGTGTACCCCAACATGACCAAGTTCCTGCCCTTCTTCCTAGATACCGAGCAGTTCTATACCAACCAGAAGTGCTTTGTAATCAGCGGGAAGCATATAGAGTTCCTCTGCGCCTTTCTCAATTCATCGCTCTTCAAGTGCTGCTTTCGGGACAATTTCCCCGAGCTGCAGGGGGGGACCCGAGAGCTGAGCAAGGTGTTCTTCGAGCGGATACCAGTAATGCAGGTGGACGACGGCACGAATGCTCGCTTCGCCAAGCTGGTTGAGGACATTCAGCAGGAGTATACCGAGGAGAAGTACCAGCAATTAGACGGAATGGTCATCGATTTGTACGCATTAAATGCCGAGGAGTTAGCGCACATTTTACGCAGTGCCGATGCGTAGGGGCGTAGGAGCGATTGCGGGGGGCTTGTACAGACATGCTGCTTGGATCATACGCGTCCATGTGTGCGGGTAGCCACGTATCCGCATAGATCGGAGTTGTTGCCCCCACGCGCCCTTACGGGGGGGCATGCCGCATGTCCGCATTGGCCAGCGCCGTTGCCCCCACGCATGTGTGCGGGTGATCATGC
>PDRH01000042.1 GCA_002748015.1 Bacteroidota bacterium
CAGCAGCACAAAGCTACAAATAATCCCCTACACCGTAAATCCCCCATACCGATTGTTAAAACCTAGCCCAGACAGGCGTAGCTCTCCTCGCAGCATAGCTCCCGCTATCGCCAGCCCTCCGCATAGGGGGAAACCCGAACCTAAACGCCAAGCCATACGGAATTCTTTCCACTCCGGACGATAAATCGGTATAATCAGGCACATCAAAAGCACAAACAACTAACAACCAAGCATATAGATAGGTCGCAACCTTGGTCCGCATAGGCAGCCCCTCCGAATTTCGCCTAGGGAGAATTCGGAGGGGCTGGCTACGCATAGGGCGGCTAAGGCGGTGCCACCCCCTGGGCTCAGAGGGGGGGACCCGCAGGAATGGTAGGGCTAGGCCTGGGACAAGTAAAGAGGGTATGGGAAGGGGGCGAATGTTAATTCTGGTCGGGCTATCAGTCCCACCAGAGGTCCAGGGCATTCCCCTGCGCCAGGTGGTGGGCCAGCATCCCACGGAAAGCGAGGATCGCCTTGGTGCGCTCGCGATCGGCATTGAGGTCAGCCGTGGCGGCGTAGGCATCGGCCAGCTCGAGCATTATGCGCATGTGCGCCAGCTCAAAGGGGCGATGCCCATACTGATCGGGGTAGTAGCCCATACAGTTGCGGAAGCCCTCCCAGAGGGGGGCGAGGAGCTGATATTCGCTATGGGTGAGCTGCCATGCGGGGATGCGTGTTCCCCGGGAATAAAAGATGAGCGCGATGTTTTCGTCCATGGTGTCTAGTGCTACTTCTGCCGTATCCAGTCCACCCCTTCGTAGCGGGGAGTATTGCTAGGCAGTATCTTGAAGGGGAGAGGGCTACTCTCGAGGGTCTCCCGCACTAGCTCGATGGCGGGGAGTATCTGCTGGGTTTCTGGCTGAACGAAGGGGCTAAAGCCGAGGGTTACAACCTGCTTTGGGGATATCCTTACGTGTACGTCAGTACGGTAGCGCTGGCTAGGCCCGCGGAGGGATATGGCGTACTCGTAGGGGGAGTCCTGCATGCTGCTCCTGAGGAGGGGGAGGATGGACATCTGGCATTCGCGAAGGTTCTTGCGGGGGCCATGGCAGCTGAAGCAGCTGGGGGCCTCGGCGGGGTCTACGCGCAGCTCGTCCCACTTGATGCCCCGCCGCATGCCTGCTATAGTAAGGGGAATGCTGACCCGGCTGATGAGCTGCTTGACGAGGGTGATGGTGGGGAGCAGGCGGTCTACGCGGTAGGCGAAGGTCCTGTCGGGTAGGCTTATCTCCAGGTGGCGTATGGGGGTGAGGCGTATGCAGAGGAGGGTGGTTCTCGTCCCGCGCTCAAATGCGTACTCGTAATCGGTGCCGCTGAGGAGGCTGGGGATGAGCACCTCGAGGTTGGCCTCGGCCAGGGAGCGGATTTTCTGCGCCTTGAGGTGCTCGATTTCCTTCTGCTCAACGAGGGCAAGATGCTCGGTGCAGAAGGCGGGGAAGCTAGCCAGCAGCTCGTGCAGCCCCTCGAGGACATCTCGCTCGTGGCCGAGGTTGTAGCCGTTGCGCCAGTCCTGGCAGAAGAAGGTAACAAGGGGGAAGTTGGCCACGCCACCGGCATCCACGCGCGACAGGAGGAGTACCCGCTGGCCGTTGATGCTATAGGCTATCTGCAAGATCTGCCCCTGATCGCCACGGGTGATTTCCCGCGGCATGCCGTGGAAGTCCCATGCGGCGATGGTCTCGAGATGATCCGTGAGGCGACGGTTGCCCTCGAAGTTCATGCCCGGCTCGCTGGTGCGGTAGATGGTGCTGAGGAGCAGGGGGTAGAACTCCCGCATCCAGTAGGCGCGGCGAAATGGGCTAAGGTAAACGATGCTATCGGGGGTGAAGCGGGCGAGCTGGTCTGCGGTTAGGGCCTGCATACCCTCGTTGGGCTGGTTCATACTATGGATTTTCATAGCTCCTCCATGCGGCGCGCGATGTACTCGGCGGCGGGTTCGCTCAGGAGGCGGTCAAAGTCGCTCTGGTAGAGTGCATCCTGGAGGGGGCGATATAGCTCAAACTCGCTCTCGGCATGGAGTTTAGCCTCCTCGGCGCTGACGTGGCCGGGGCCCTTCAGCACGGCCTCATCGTTGAACTCTAGAAAGCCGTTGAGCTTCTTGGCCCAGTCCTCCATGGTCATGGGCATGCGGTTTCGCGCCTGGCGCTCGGCGTAGTCCAGGTACATGGTTACCAGCTCATTGAGGTTCTGTATCTCCTCCCTGGAGAGGTAGTTCTTGGCTATGCTGACATCGGCTCGGACTATCTTCCCATCGGGAGCGTTGCGCCAGGTGGTTAGCCCCATGTGGGGCTTGGTGTGGTCCGCCCGCTCCACCACCAGCTCGGCGGCCGTGTGGCGGTGCACGGCGTAGTGGAGCTTATTCTGCACCGAGGCGAAGAAGCGCTTGGAGGTGGCGGCGTCGGGGGAGTAGTCAACTGCCGTAGCGTAGATGTCGGTAACCTTCTGGTAGAAACGCCGCTCGCTGGCCCGTATCTCTCGTATCTCGTCGAGCAGGTGCTCAAAGTAGTCCTCCCCGAAGACCTGGCCATTCTCTAGGCGATTCCTGTCGAGGACGTAGCCCCGGATGGTGAACTGATGCAACACGCCCGTGGCCCACTGGCGGAACTGCGTAGCGCGGAGCGAGTTGATGCGGTAGCCCACCGATATGATGGCATCCAGATTGTAGAAGGTGGCCTTGCGCTTAACCTCCCTCTCCCCCTCCTGTTGAACTATTAAGGATTCCTGAATAGTTCGTTCTGGCTGTAATTCAGCATCTTCGTAGACCTTCTTGAGGTGCATATTGATATTGGGTACCGAGCAATCAAATAGCCTAGCCATTGCCTTCTGCGTGAGCCAGAGCGTACCCTCGTGCACCCGTACGTTGATGCTCTCCTCACCCGCCTGGCTGGTGAAGACCAGGAAATCGACCGTGCTATTGCGTACCTGTACCTGCCGCTGCTCCATGGGGAATTGTGTTGGGGATTATCCTACAAATATACGCATTTTGGACGGCCTATCCTCGCTTCCACCCGGCTCCGTGCAGGTCAATCTCCACCCGGAAGGCGTGCTTAATTTCGCGCATGACCCGCTCTATCTTCGCTATGGTCTCGGGGACCTGGGCCAGCAGCTCCTCGAAGCGGTCGGCCTCTAGGTTGAGCGTCAGGACGCGCTTCTTAGGCATGAGTACGATAAGGTCGGCCATCTGGCGGTGGGAGAGGTTAAGGTGCCACTGGTAGCCTAGCCGCTCCATGAGTTCACGGACGGCGGCGGCCCGATGGGCATCGGGGAAACGATTGCCAAAGGCCGCCTCGGTCTGCTCGTAGAATGCGGGGAAACCCTCCAGAAAGCCATGCCACTGGGCTAGGGGCGGGATGGACTGCATCCGCTTCCCCCCGCTCGTGAGGGGGAAATGATACCCGCCGGCGTGGAGCATCAGCACCCTGCGCCCATCGATGGCGTAGCTAATCGTATGGACTTTGCCCCGGCTAGCTTCTACCTCCCGCTCAAGGCCGGGGATGTCCCACTGGGCGATGGTCTCCACCTCCAGCGTTTCAGCAGGTGGGCCATCGGAAGGGCTGGGCTGAAAGGTGCGGGCTATGTAGTCCGTAAAGGCTTCCCGCCAGAACTCCGACCGGGCATCATTCCCCTGGTAGAACAGCTCGTGGCGGTCCACCGTGCCCCACTCGTAGTCCGTGCTACCCGCCCCTAGCCCGAAGTCCATGGGCAGCTCCTCGACCAGGCGGGTGAGGGTCTCCACCGTGGGTAGCACGTCGTCCATGCGCTTTCGGAAGGTCTTGTGGGGGAGGTTCATCTCCACGTAGCGCGCTGGGGATATGCGCACCTGTAGCTGGCTGCCCTTCCCCTGGGGCGTGAGGCGGTAGAGGTGCCCCGTGCCGGCCATGAGGCCATCGACCATCGCCTCTATGCCCACCGAGGCGACGGCGACCACCTTGCGCTCCTTGGTCTTCTGGTCAGCCAGCTCCTCCACGCGGGTGATGTACTCGGCGCAGAAGGCGGGGAAGTGGGTCAGCAGGGTGCGCACCTCCTGGAGGAGGGTTCTCTTGCGTCCGTAGGTGAAGCCTTTGTTCTCCGGGGGGCAGAAGAAGGGGCGTATGGGCAAGCCGGTGTTGCGATTGCTGAGGGTCAGGACCTGCAGGCCATTGATGTAGTAGCGCAGCTCGATGACCATGCCGCGGTCGTTGCGCTCCACCTCCCGCTGCATGGCGGGGCTGTCCCAGGCGGCGATGGTCTCGAACTCCTGGGCGAGGGTGCGGGGGCTACCCACGTAGCTGAGGCGGGCCGCCCCGTCGTATACCCTTTCGCGCATGAAGGTGGCCATCTCCCGCTCCCAGAACAGGCGCTGCATCTCGGTGGGATGCTCGATGAGGGTCCTGGTGAAGTGGGCGAGCTGGGACTCCGTGAGCGGCTGGCCGGGGAGCGACTCGGGTTCGGGAGTAGCTAAAGGTAGCGGGGGGATGGTTTCCTGGAGGACGTAGCCCTTGGCCTGGAAATCCTCGAGGTACTGGGAGAGCCTTTCCCTGGCTTCCTCCTCGCTCTGCTTGGTATTGCGTTCGCAGCGCCCCAACGTCCCGAGCTGGCCGGTATATATCCAGCAGCTGGTGCCCTCCCGCTCCATCTCGCAGAAGCGGGTGCTACTCTTTGTCGCCTTCTCTAGATAGTACCTCTCCATGCTTTTCCCAATGCATCCGATGGGGGCAAAGCTAATGGAAATGCTGGAGACTATGGCATATCGCTAGAGTAAACGGAGTGAAACTGCAAAAGGATACGGAGGGATACTAGTCAATCTTAAAGTAGTCTACCGCCTCGGTAAGGATTTGTGACTGGGCGATCATGGACTCGGATGCGGCAGCCAGCTCGCTGGATGTAGTAGCGTTGGACTGGGCGATGGAGGCTATACCCTGAACGGCGATGTTAATCTGCTCTGTACCGGTATTCTGCTCCTGGCTCGCGGTCACTATCCCCTCCACGAGGTCGACGTTGGTCTCCACCTTGGGCACGATAGCCTGTAGACTCTCGGCAGCGACGTCTGCTAGAGCCTTGCTGCGGTCGGAGAGATCGATGATGCCCTCTGCAACCTGGCGGCTTCGCTCGGCGAGGTTACGCACCTCGGCGGCGACGACGGCAAAGCCCCTTCCATACTCCCCTGCCCTAGCAGCCTCTACGGAGGCGTTGAGGGAGAGGAGGTTGGTCTGGGTGGCAATCTCGTTGATGAGGCCTATCTTCTCGTTGATGAGGGCATTGGCATCGCTGGCGTAGGCGGCCTGCTCCTGTATCTGGGAGATGCCGACCTGTAGCTCCGTAGCATTAGCGGTGGTGATCTTGGCATTCTCTGCGCTCTGCTCTATGGCGGAGCGGATCTGCTCCATGGTGGTAGATACCTCCTCGGTGGCGCTGGCCTGGCTGCTGGCATCCTGTGCGAGCCGCTGGGACGTAGCGTTGACCTGCTGGCTGATGGAGGAGAGGTTCTCGTTGCTACGATGTATCTCGCCTATGGTCTCCCGTAGGCGTTGCACCATGCTCTGCAGGGAGTGCACCAGAACGTATATTTCGTCCTTCGATCGCCTATGGCACTGGATATCAGCGGTTAGGTCGCCTGTGGCGATACGCTCCATTTCGCGGGCGACACGGCTAATGGGACGTGCGATACGGTTGATCATGAAGTAGGTGAAAACCAGGTAGAAGAGCAGTATAACTACCCCTGCAATGAGCATAAGGCGGACGATGCGCTTATACTCCGCAAATACCTCGCTGCTGGGGATTAGGGCAATGAGCTTCCAGTTGAGCCGGCTGATGGTATGCACCCTTACCTCCCACTGCTCTCCATCCAGGTCTATTGCGCATGTGCCGGCTGTTACCCCCTGCAGGTCGGCAAGCCCCTGGGCGGGTAGATCCTTCACCTGCCTGAAGTTGAACTCCTGGTGGTGAGGATCGGCAAGTATAGTCCCATCGTCCTGTATGAGCATGACGTAGCCCCTCTTGCCCACGGCGAGGCGACTGATATAATCGGTAAGCCGCTTAAGGGTAACCTCCACGCTAACGACACCGAGGTTCTCCTTCTGCGGCGTGTCGACAGTCTGGGAAATGGCTATGACCGCCTCTCCTACGGTGGACTGGTAGGCCTGGGCTATGTTTGGCCTGCCGGGGTTGGCCTGGGCAACCGTGTACCAGGGGCGCTTCCTGGGGTCGTACCCCCCGCTTAGGGCCGCATCGCAGGTGGAGGTATAGCCCCCATAGGTTGTGCCCATGAATACGCACACGAAGTCCTGATTGTTGAGGTCAAAGGAGCTGAAAAGGTCAAAGACCTGCTGCTCTACAGGGCTCTTCATGGCGGTAGTTACGTCCGACTTCTCGGCCCTATCGTAGTAGGTGTTGAAGGAGCTATCGATGGCATAGACTACGGGGTTGGAGGCCAGGGTGGATACCATGTGCATGGCGTTTTCGAAGAAGAGGTTGATGTTGTAGTCTACGAGCATGGTGCTCTTCTGGCTCTGCTCATGGAAAGTGTTAATCGACAGCTGCCGAAGCCGCCACCCGGCGATATGGGCAATGATTAGCAGAATGGTAAAGATGATGAAGAAGACGAGCCACAGGAGGCGATTGCGAATGGAGTAACCGATGCTAAGGCGGGCTAGGAAGCTGGCGGGGCGATCGGATGCCTGACTCCCCCTTTTACACTGCTTATTTCTACTCATAGCGGATGATTTGCTATATTCTCAATAGACGAATTCATCGTCTAAACTGCAGGGACAATGTCTAAATGTCTATTCGGGGGCAAATATAGAGCTTTTATCTATACCTAATACACGTAGCGGGAGAAGTGTTCGCTTTGTACCATTTGCCCATCTAGACATGCGGCAAGCCGCTCGGACTACGGGCTGCGGCGGCCTAGATGGGCTACAACGTGCGAATATACGCCCAGACCAAAGCGGAAAGGAGGGATGCGAAATTAGCCAAAAGAAAAAGCCCCGTTCGCAGGCGAGAAGGCTCTGCGAACGGGGCATATCGAATGCCGGAAAGCTAGCTGTCTAGATGGGCTTGGTGGCCTCCATCAGCCACTGGCGCTCGTGGTCGTCCTCGAGCAGGGGGAGGAGGGTGCCCAGGACGGTGGTGTGGTACTCATTGAGCCAGTCGATTTCCTCCTTGGTGAGCCACTCTTTGATGATGGGGCGGGTATCGATGGGGCAGAGGGTTAGGGTCTCGAAGCGGTAGAAGGTGCCGAAGTCCGTCTTGCGGTCCTCGACGACTGCCGCTAGGTTCTCTATGCGTACCCCCGCCTTGCCGGGAATGTAGATGCCCGGCTCGATGGAGGTTATCATGCCCGGCTCGTAGGGGATGAGCGTGTTGCCCCGCACGTTCTTGCGCAGCTGGGCGGGGCCCTCGTGCACGTTCAGGTGCGAACCTACGCCGTGCCCCGTACCGTGGCCGTAGTCATAGCCCTTCTGCCACATGGCCCTGCGCGCCGGTACGTCGAGCTGGAGGCCAGTGGTGCCCTCGGGGAAGACGGTGGTCGATACGCCGATGGTGCCCTTGAGGACGAGGGTGTAGGCCTCGCGCTCCTCCTGGCTCAGGGGGCCGAGGGGTACGGTGCGGGTAATGTCCGTGGTGCCGCAATCGTACTGCGCTCCGCTGTCGAGCAGGAGTAGGCTCTTCTGCTCCAGGGTGGAGGCCGTTTCCGGCTCTGCCTCGTAGTGCACGATGGCCCCGTGGGGTCCGTAGCCGGCAATGGTAGAGAAGGAGAGCATGTCGAAGCCCTTCTGGGCCGCCCGCTCCGCCGTAAGCTTCTCGTCTACATTCACCTCGGTGAAGCCCCCCTGGGCTACGTAGCCCTCCAGGCGGCTGAAGAACCTAACGAGGGCCACGCCATCGCGCCGCATGGCCTCCCTGAAGCCCTCTAGCTCCGCATCATTCTTGCGGGCCTTCATCATCTCCACAGGGGATTCGATGAAGGCGCTGGAAAGCGCATTGGCATGCGCCAGATTTACCACATTGAGCGTTATGCCGCTGGGCATGGCCACCACCCCGTCAGCCTGGGCAAAGATAAAGGCCAGGTCATCGTAGCCAGCCGTCTCCACGCCGCAGGAGGCTAGGTGAGACTTAACCCCATCGGTCAGCTGGGAGGGGTCGACGCAGAGGGTAGCTCCCCCCGTCAGGCCCACCATGAGGTAGCTCATGAACACGGGGTTGTAGTCTATATCCGCCCCCCTGAGGTTGAGCAACCAGGCGATCTGCGCGAGGTCGGACACGAGGCAGTAGTCGGCCTTGGTGCTCTCGGCTACGCTGCTGCGCAGGGCCTCCAGCTTCTCCGCAGGGGCCATGCCGGCATACTCCATGGGCTGCACGGACAGAGGCCTACAGGGTAGAGATGGCCTATCCTTCCAAAGGGTCTTGAAGGGGTCGTCCATCACCATGAGGCTAGCCACATCGGACAGCTCAGCATCCAGGGCCTTGTACTCGTCCACAGTGGTCAAAGCCCCAATAAGCGCCAGCTGGCACTCCTCGGGCTTTGCGCCGTTACGCTTAGCCTCGCTACGTAGCCATTCGCTCTGGCTGGGCGTGTCAGGCATGCCCTCCTTCATCAGCTTGAAGGGCGTACCGGCGAGCTGCTCTTCCCCCTGGAGGAAGTAGCGGGAGTCGGTCCATAGGGCGGCATCTGTAAGCGATACGATGGCCGTGCCGGCCGAACCCGTGAAGCCGGATATCCACTCGCGTATCATCCAGTGGTCGGCTATGTACTCCGAGCCATGCGGGTCGACGCACGGCACAATGATCGCATACGCACCCTGGGCCTTGAGCCATCCGCGCAGTTGCTCTACCCTCTCATCTATTCTGCTCATCTTGCTATTACTTAAATTATCCTTGCCTACAAAGGTAGGCAAAATCCAGAAAGCTAGACCACCCGGCTGATGGGACGGTCACCGTTGATGAATCCCAGGACGTTGCTAACGACCTCTATGGCAGTGGCCACCCGTCCCTCGTAGGTCTGTGAGCCGACGTGGGGGGTAATGACCACGTTATCCAGCTCGTATAGCTCCTGTAGGGGCATGTCGGCATGCTCGAATACATCCAGCCCCGCACCGAATATGCGCTTCTCGCGGAGCGCCTCTACGAGGGCTGCCTCGTCGACTACTGGGCCACGGGCGGTATTGATGAGTATGGCATCGGGCTTCATCATCTGGAATTCCTCCCGGCCGATATAGTGGTGGGTAGCCTCGGTAAGGGGGGTATGGAGAGAGATAACATCTGCCTGGCGGAGGATTTCCTCCTTGGTGGCGTAGACGATGCCCTCGCCGCGCTCCATCTCCGGGTTGAGGCGGTAGCGCTTATTGTATAGAACGTTCATACCGAAGGCGCGGCAGCGGGTGGCAACGGCCCGACCGATGTTCCCGTAGCCGAGGATGCCAACCGTGCGACCAGCGAGATCCACACCCATACGAAGAAGGCGACCCCTCTGCATACCCTCACGCTCGGCGCGCATGGCCCTGTCCTGCTCACTGACCCGGCGGGATACGTCGAGGAGGAGCGCCATGGCCAGCTCGGCGGTAGAGGTGATGACGGAGTCGGGGGCGTTGGTAACGGCAATGCCCAGCTCCTTGGCGCTGGCGATGTCGATGTTGTCGTAGCCAACGGCGTAGTTGGAGACGAGCTTGAGGTCCTTCCCGGCCTCGAGGAGCTGGCGGTCGACGATGACGCCGAAGGTGGCGCAGAGGACCTCGCAACCGGGTATGCGCTCGAGCATCTCGGCGGGGGTGAAGTCGCGCCCCTTTGGGGGAGCAATGACCTCGAAATGCTCGAAGAGCTGCTCGAAGCCGTGGTCTATCATATCGAAGCCTACCAGTACTTTCTTCTTCATGGTACTATTCCTTGCATTGTGCCACAGGGGTGGCAGTGAGTATCTATGGGGGCAAATGTACAAAAAAGGCGAAGGGATGGCGAAAAAATCCCCCGTCCCCTTTCGGCGTCCTCGTGCCTACCAGGGGCGGGGGGCTAGTATACCCATGAATAGCCCTGCGGACTAGGGGGCTACCAGGCGGAAGCCTATATAGGCGCTCTTAAGTCCAGAGGCGCTGCTTTTCCGAGCCGCGCTACGGCAGATCTTCTCCTTGCTGACAAAGCTGCCACCACGTATTACGGGGAAACCTGGCGTACTACCTCCCGTCGGGTTCACAAGGGTGCCCTTACGGTGGCACTCCTTGTAGTATTCGCTATCATACGAATCTGTGCACCACTCGCTGACGTTGCCATGCATGTCGTATAGGCCCAGGGCGTTCTTTTTGTACTGGCCTACGGGACGCGGGATTGCGCTACCCACGATATCCTGGGCGAACCAGGCATAGTCCGTCAAATTGGCCTTGGTTATCTGCGTAGCATCCTCACCCATACCGTAGGGCTCGGTGCTACCGGCACGGCAGGCATACTCCCACTGGGCCTCCGTCGGGAGGGTAACGCCGTGGCCTACCCACTCGCAGAAGGCCTTCGCATCGGTCTGCTTTACGCACGATACGGGCATACTGCTCGCCTGGGCCGCAGGGGTAGGATTGGAGCTGTCCGGCCCGCTGTTCTTGTGCGGGCTATCAGCGGGCAGGGAGGACAGGAACTGCCTGTACTGGGCATTCGTCACCTCCGTTGCGCTCATCCAGAAGCCCGATACCTTGACCCTATGCTGGGGCTTCTCGTCAACATTCGCATCGGGATCGCTGTCGGGGCTACCCATCAGGAACTCGCCACCCTCAACCCTCACCCACTCGATGCCTAGAGCTGGGTCGGTCTCCGGCTTCGGGCCTGGGTTAACGCTAAAGCTAGCGGAGCTACTACCGCCAGCTGGCTTCTGGCCGTCCCCCTCTGGCTGGCCATCGGCCTGTGAGGTCTCACTACCCTCGCTATCCTTTTCGCAAGCTGGCAGCAGGGCCACCACACCGAGGGACAGCGAAACCAAGAGTCCCATTGTCACCCATCTCTTGTATACCATAACGTATCTAGTTTTAGCTAGTGGCAATAGCACCACCAGCACAAAGATACAACTTTCTACAAAAAGAAGAAGGTAGGGCATTAGAGAATGCAGAAGCAAATAGGTGGTGTTCAAATGCTCGTACATGTAGCAAAAGCACTAGGACGAACTCAACAAGCTGTACGACTACCGCCATAACGCTTGCAGAATGGGAGAATTTACCTACCTTCGTGGTCGGAATGGTGCGAATGGTCTCCGTAACCACTCCCCTAAGAACGAGAGAGTACAGATGGTATACTATACCCTAGAAGCAGATTACAGCCCGCTAGCAGGTGGGTCTAGCCAGTCGGTTCTGCCGAACCGTCTGCCTCTGCATGCTCTCTGCGCGTATATGCATTTTGGCGACGTGGAAGCGGCCGATATGCCTATGTATATGCGTGCGTCCATGCGCTTGCCATAGCCCATGGACGTTAAACTCTCCCAGTACATACATTTCCCGTATTAAGCAGGATTCCGAGGGGATCCAACATCTAGTGGAGCATTAGCATGCCCTGGCGGCGTGCAGCCGCTCCTGGTCTTTGTGCGTCGCCCCGTGGGAACGTACCGGGGGTTTGCACGCAACTATTTCAAGTATTGAGGTTAGTTTAGAAGTAGCAGATTTAGCAGTATAAGCGTAATGGAACAGATAAAGCCCAGGGGCTGGGCATTAATTCCCTTTATTGTTTTCGTAGTAGCCTACCTAGGCATAGGCATAACACTCGTGATGCAGGGCGACCCGATGGGTTTCTACGGGTTTAAGGGGCCCATAGCCGTATTCTTCGGCATCGTCGTGGCGTTCGCTATGCTCAAGGGAACGATTAACGAGAAATTCGAGACCTTCGTCAGGGGTTGCGGAGATTCGAACATCATCACCATGTGCCTCATCTACCTCCTGGCCGGGGCGTTCTCCGTGGTCTCGAAGCAGATGGGGGGCGTGGAGTCCACGGTAAACCTCGGGCTAAGCATCATCCCTGCGAACTACCTAGCAGCGGGGCTCTTCGTCATATGCGCCTTCCTCTCGCTGGCGACAGGGACGAGCGTGGGGACGATAGCCGCCATAGGACCAGTAGCCGTTGGGCTGGCCGAGAGCGGCGGGGTAAGCCTCCCCTTGATGGTCGCAACGCTGATCGGCGGAGCGATGTTCGGGGACAACCTGTCAATTATCTCCGACACAACGATAGCAGCCACGCGTACCCAGGGGGTGGAGATGCGCGACAAATTCCGGGTGAACCTGGCGCTGGCAATCCCGACGGCCCTAATTACGGTGATCCTACTCCTGATCTTCGGTAGGCCCGATGGGGAGGCCGTGGTTACAGCCGGAGACTTCGACCTTCTCCGCGTACTACCCTATATCTTCGTGCTGGGGGCCGCCGTGGCTGGCATGAACGTGCTACTGGTACTCCTCGGGGGGATAGTACTCTCGGGTACAATCGGCATAGCGCAGGGGACATTCGATGCGCTGGAGTGGTCCAACTACGCCTACGATGGCTTCAGCGGGATGTTTGAAATCTTCCTCCTGTCTATGCTCACGGGTGGCCTGGCGCAGCTAGTGAGCGCTGCCGGGGGGATGGCGTGGCTTCTGCAACGTATTCAGAGCCTGGCCAGCAATCGTAGATCCGCCGAGCTGGGGATAGGTCTGCTGGCCCTGGTGAGCGATGCAGCCACGGCCAACAATACGGTAGCCATCATTATAGATGGCCCCATAGCACGTGGAATGTGCGAGGAGTTCCGCGTAGACCCCAGACGTTCTGCCGCACTGCTCGATACTTTCACCTGCGTAATGCAGGGTATAATCCCCTACGGGGCGCAGGTTCTCATCGCCTGCTCCTTTACTGCAGGGATGGTCAACCCCGTTTCTCTCCTGCCACTATCCTGGTATCCGCTGGGGCTGGCCGGCATACTGCTAATATCCATCTGGGCGGGGTATGAAGGACGCTACATCCGTCGCCACCCATGGAAATGGAGCGACCAAGAGGGATAAGCCTATTTCTCCCCGGGGGTGGTGAGCAATGCCACTCCCCGGGAGATTATATAGCTGGCGACCTACATCAAGTAGGAAATCTGAAGAAGGGGAAAATGCTTATCTTTGCGGGTATACTTTGCCAAGGAGGATATCGTGCTAGGGATACTACAGAACAATAGGGAAATAAGCTTTCTCGCCGCGCTGGTACTTGGAGTGGTGCTAGGCATCTTTGCAATCCGACCGCTGCTACAAGCCACCAGCCGCAAGGCGCGCAAGAAGCGATATCCCCACCTGGCCATCTTCTTCAGCACGATGCGCAGGGCCAGCGAGGTGCTGGGGGCCACCTTCCTGCTGAACATGCTACACTTCCAGCCGATAGACCTGGGCTTCGACGAGAACTTCGGGGTTACAATCAGCGTGATTAATACGCTGGTGATAACCTTCTGCATTGGGGAATTCCTCATCTACATCTACGAGAAGTACACGGCACGACGGGTGGATAGCAAGGTCTCGACCCTGTTCCATATCATTATCCGCCTGCTCGTATACTCTGCGGGTATCCTAGTGGCCTCGTCCATCGTCGACTACGACATCAAGGCCATGCTGACAGCGCTGGGGGTCGGTGGTCTGGCCATCGCCCTCGCCTTGCAGGAAACGCTCAGTAACCTCTTTGCGGGCTTGCAGATACTGGCCTCTAAGCAGCTTAAGCCCGGAGACTACGTGCGGGTGGACGATAGGGTCGAAGGCTACGTGATTGACATCAACTGGCGGAATACGACGCTACGCACCCTCCTCGAGAACGTAATCATCGTATCAAATACCCAGCTCTCGCAGTCCATTACGACCAACTACTTCACGCTGCAGAAAAACCTCTACTTCAAGATTGCCGTAGGGGTGCACTACGATAGCGACCTGGAGCATGTGGAGCGGGTAACGCTGGAGGTGGCCAAAGAGGTGCTGGGTCGCTTCCCTGATGTGCCGAAGGATTTCCAGCCGAAGGTGCGCTACAACGAGTTCGCCGACAGCAGTATCAACTTTGACGTATGGATGGCCACCGATCTCTACGAGAACAAGATGATAATCCAGCACCACTTCATCAAGGCGCTGCACAAGCGGTACAACGAGGAGGGGATAGTAATCCCGTTCCCGATACGCTCCATCTACATAGAGAAGGGGGGGGAGGAGTAGATGGCTAGGTATGCAGTAGCCGGCTTCTTCTCCGGTGTCGGCGGCATAGAGCTCGGCTTCCAGCAGGCGGGGTTTGAAGTGCTCTACTCCAACGAGATAGACCCCAAAGCCGGGATTACCCTGAGGGCAAACCTGACCAGCGAAGAGCATACCGTAGACATCCGCGATATCCACAAGGTGAAGGATACTGACGTACCGGATGCAAGCCTCATCGTGGGCGGATTCCCCTGCCAGGCCTTTAGCGTGGCGGGCTACCGCAAGGGCTTCGAGGACGAACGGGGGGAGGTCTTCTTCCAGCTTGCACGCCTCATCCGAGATAAGCGTCCTAGGGCCATCTTCCTAGAGAATGTGAAGAACCTCAAGACGCACGACGGGGGGAATACCTTCCGAATCATCAGCGAGACGCTTGAGGACTACGGCTACCAGCTCGTCAGCGCCGTGCTCAACGCCTCGGAGTACGGGAATATACCGCAAAACCGCGAACGGGTATACATCGTCGGCTTTCGGGATAAAGAGGACTTTCCGCACTTCAAGCTACCCGAGCCACAGGCGCTAGAGCAGACCGTAAACGATGTGGTGGACTTCACGGAAAAAGTGGACGACCGCTTCTACTACACGCCGGAGCGATGCGCCTTCTACGACGAGCTAAAGGCCAGCATGACGCGCTCCAACACGCTATACCAGTGGCGACGCAAGTACGTCCGGGAAAACAAGTCGAACGTCTGCCCTACGCTCACGGCCAACATGGGAACGGGGGGGCATAACGTGCCGCTGATACTTACGCCCCACGGTATACGAAAGCTCACCCCGAAGGAGTGCTTCCGCTTCCAGGGATATCCGAAAGACTTTAAACTACCCGTAGAGCTAGCAACAGGCCACCTCTACAAGCAGGCGGGAAACTCAGTAGTAGTGCCGGTCATTGCACGGCTCGCAGAGGCCGTCCGGCTAGCCTTTGAAACAAGCGATACCCTACGCTAGCGAAACTTACTTCGCAACCCATAGAAATAAAAAAGGGCGAGCCTTTCGGCTCGCCCCCACTATATTATATAGCCCTATAGCTATACTTAAGCGACCTCCTCAACGATAGCCATACCACGCTGTATAGCCTCCTCGTTCATAGGAATAAGCTTGTGGTGACGCTCGGGCAGGGACTTCTTCAGACCCTTGAGCACGTTCTCCATCTGCACTAGAGGCTTTATCTTGAGCAATGCACCCAGTACGATCATGTTGAACGCCTTTGCATTATTCATGGCGGTAGCCTCCTCAGCAGCCTTTACGCTGTAGATCTTGATGTCCTTGCGCTCTGGCGTACGGGTGATACCGTTCGGGTCGTAGATAAGTACACCACCCGGCTTCACTGCCTGCTCGAACTTGTCGAGCGACTGCTGGTTCAGCACTATAACCGTATCGTACTCCTGCACGATGGGCGAGCTAATGCGCGAGTCGCTCAGGATAACGGTTACGTTCGCAGTACCACCACGCATTTCCGGGCCGTAGGAAGGCATCCAGGAAACCTCCTGATCCTGCATGATACCTGAGTAGGCGAGAATCTTCCCCATGGAAAGTACGCCCTGCCCACCAAAGCCTGCTACGATGATTTCTTCTGTCATAGTTAATATCTGTTCCGGTATGGAAGGCCGATTCTACTCGTCCTTGAGCACACCTGGTTTATACATCGGGAACATATTCTCTACCATCCACTCGTTGGACTTCACTGGCGTCATCTTCCAACCGGAGTTGCAAGTAGAAACCACCTCGATGAAGGAGGTACCCTTCTTCTCCTTGGTGTTCTTGAAGGCCTTCTGGATGGCCTGACGCAGCTTATTGATGGTAGCTGGCGTGTGGGCAGAGTGGCGAGCCACGTAGCAAGTACCAGGCAGCTGGGCTATCAGCTCGGTGATAACCAGCGGTGCACCCACCATGCTCACGTCACGCCCCTCAGGGCAGGTAGCGGTCTTCATACCCGGCAGAGTTGTCGGCGCCATCTGGCCACCGGTCATACCGTAGATACCGTTATTTACGAAGATTACCACCATGTTCTCGCCACGGTTGCAAGCGTGGATAATCTCTGCGCAACCAATGGACGCGAGGTCACCATCACCCTGGTAGGTGAACACGAGCTTGTCGGGACGCAGACGGGATATAGCCGTTGCGCAGGCTGGTGCACGACCGTGCGCAGCCTCCTGCCAGTCAAACTGCAGGTAGTTGTAGGCAAGTACCGAGCACCCTACCGGGCTAACACCGATGACATCCTCCTGGATACCCATCTTGTCAATCTCCTCGGCCAGTACCTTGTGAATTACCCCGTGCGTGCAGCCAGGGCAGTAGTGCATTACGTTGTCTGTAAGCAGTGGGGAACGGCTATATACCTTTTCTCCACCCAGTTTTTTGATTTCTGCCAACTCCATGGTATATTCTCCTTGTTTATTTCATGAATACCTTAAGGGCGTCAACCACCTCGTTCGGGCTGGGGATCATACCACCAAACCGGCCGTAGTGCTCAACGGGCACCTTACCATTAACGGCGAGCTTCACGTCCTCGACCATCTGGCCAGCGCTCATCTCCACCGAAAGCATCCCCTTCACCTGGTTAGCCAGCTCAGCGAGCCGCTTCGTCGGGTAGGGATAGAGCGTGATGGGACGTAGCAGACCCACCTTGATGCCCTGCTCGCGGGCAATATCAACCGCCTTTTGGCAGATACGGCTAGAAGAACCATAGGCTACCAGCAGGTACTCCGCATCCTCGGTCTGGAACTCCTCGAAACGAACCTCATTCTCCTCAATCGTGCGGTACTTCGCCTGAAGCTTATGGTTGAACTGCTCCTGACGGGCAGAATCCAGCTCGAGCGAGGTCACGATGTTACGCTCGCGGCTAGCTGGCTTACCAATGGTAGCCCAATCGCCCCACTTCTCAGCAACCTCCTCGTTGGTCCAACGGGGTACCTGCTCGCTGAGCTTCACCTTCTCCATCATCTGCCCGATAACACCGTCGGAGAGAATCATGACCGGAGTGCGGTACTTGAATGCAAGCTCCCAGCCCAGGAAGACGAAGTCGTGCATGTCCTGTACAGAGGCAGGAGCGAGAACCACCATATGGTAGTCACCATGGCCACCACCCTTTACAGCCTGGAAGTAGTCAGACTGCGCAGGCTGAATCGTACCCAGACCGGGTCCTCCACGTACCACGTTCACGATGATACAGGGAAGCTCAGCACCAGCTATGTAGGTGATACCCTCCTGCTTCAGGCTGATACCAGGGCTAGAGGAAGAGGTCATTACCTTCTTACCACACGCCGCACCGGCGTATACCATGTTGATAGCTGCAACCTCGCTCTCAGCCTGTAGAACCACCATACCAGTTGTGCGCCAAGGCGCATTGGCCTGCAGCGTCTCCAGAACCTCTGACTGTGGGGTGATGGGGTAGCCGAAGTAGCCATCGCAACCGCTCAGGATGGCGGCTATGGCGACAACCTCGTTCCCCTTCATCAATGTGTACTCTGCCATTATTTCTCCTTTTAAAAATTCAAACTGTCTTACGCAACCTTAAGGCGATACACCTCTATGCAGCTATCGGGGCATACGGTCGCACACATCGAGCAACCGATGCAGTTCTCCGCATTCTCCATGTAGGAGTAATGATAACCCTTAGCGTTTACATCCTTCGCAAGCGCCAAAACATCCTTCGGGCAAGCCACCACGCAGAGCTCGCAACCCTTGCAGCGCTCGACATCTACCTCAATTGCACCAACTACCTTTGCCATTGCTTATTCCTTTTCTCTTATTGGTTTTACACTCAAATCCTTACAAAAAACCACCGACACCACTACCTGACACCATGCCTAGCATTGAACGCCCGGAGGCGCTCCTCCAGCACGGGAAACTGCCTGGGATGTACATGCGATACGCAGGCACGAAGACCATCAGTACGCTCGCTACCCGTTGCACCCAGTGAAATGGCGCTGATACCGTATTCGAGAAGCTCCCGGAGCAACTCACCACCTCCCATGCCGGGGTAGGCCACCGTGAAGTAGAACCCATCGGCGAGCGGGCGATCCAAATCCTGGTCGTAGACGATCTCAAAGCCATTCGCTACGAAGAGCCGCTTCATCTCTGCGGCACGCTGCCCATATTCCCGGACATCCTCCACAAAGTTGTACTCTCCATCGTTCGCCGCCCTGAGCATCGCCGCAAAGCCATACTGCGGGGCCACAGAAACGCCACTGGACAGCACGGCCATCACGCCGTAGAGCAACGCCTGGGACAGTATGCTAGAGGGAAAGAAGGTACTCAGCTCGCTAAAATCACGCTTGGCCAAAGCGTCGCTCACGACCATGCAACCTATACGCTGCCCCGCATAGCTAAAGGACTTCGAGCTGGATATCAGCATCAACCAGTTGTCCGTATAGCGGGCCACAGTCGCCTGGAATGGTGGAACCCCAGGCTGGGAAAGATCCTCACGGAAGTCCATTGCGAAGTACGCAAGGTCTTCAATTACTGGAACGTCGTACAGACTAGATAGTTCGCCTATCGTCTGCAATTCATCATCAGTCAAGCAAATCCAGGACGGATTATTGGGGTTCGAATAGAGAATAGC
>PDRH01000124.1 GCA_002748015.1 Bacteroidota bacterium
TCCTCCTCCTCGGCCGAGCAGTAGACCACACCCTCCGGGCTAAAGTCCACCTTACCACCGGAGACCTTACGGTAGGGGGTCTCGATGAAGCCCAAGGGGTTAATACGGGCAAAAACGCAGAGCGAGCTAATCAGACCGATATTCGGACCCTCAGGGGTCTCAATCGGACACAGACGCCCGTAGTGCGTATAGTGCACGTCTCGAACCTCAAAGCCAGCACGCTCACGCGACAGACCACCCGGACCAAGGGCAGAAAGCCTACGCTTATGCGTCATCTCCGCCAGCGGGTTGGTCTGATCCATGAACTGCGACAGCTGGTTCGTCCCGAAGAAGGAGTTTATAACCGCAGAGAGCGTCTTGGCATTGATCAGCTCTATCGGCGAGAACACCTCGCTATCGCGCACGTTCATCCGCTCACGAATGGTACGAGCCATGCGGATAAGCCCCAGGTTGAACTGGTTGGCCAGCTGCTCCCCCACGGTACGCACACGACGGTTGCTCAGGTGGTCAATATCATCTACATCTGCCTTGGAGTTCTTAAGCTCTATCAGGTACTTGATGATCTGGATGATGTCCTCCCTGGTCAGCACCCGAACGCTCTCGTCCGTATCCAGACGCAGCTTACGATTTATCTTGAAACGACCCACGCTCCCCAGGTCGTAGCGCTTCTCCGAGAAGAAGAGCTTGTCGATTACATCGCGGGCCGTGGCATCATCCGGTGGCTCCGAGTTACGTAGCAGCCTGTAGATATGCGTAACGGCCTCCTTGGTGTTGTTGGTGGGGTCCTTCGCCAGCGTATCATGGATAATCTTGTACTCCGAGGCCGCGCTGCTATCCTTATGCAGAAGGATGGTATCAATCCCAGAATCCTTGATTATATCGATGGTGTCCTCATCGAGCACAACCCCACGATCCACCAGCTGCTCAAAGCGAGAGGTAGAAACCACCTCCCCGGTCTCATCATCTACGAAGTCCTCTGTCCAGGTGCGCGAGAGCTTGCCCGCCAGCACCCGACCCACATAGTCGTCCAGATTAACGTCATTGACGTTAATCTCCTCAGCCAGATCGTATATATTCAGGATATCACTGTCAAGGTCGTAACCTATCGCACGGAGGAGAGTGGTAACCGGCAGCTTCTTACGGCGGTCGATGTACGCATACATGACATTGTTAATGTCAGTTGCGAACTCTATCCAGCTACCGCGGAAAGGAATAATCCGCGCCGAATAGAGCTTCGTGCCGTTATTGTGCGTACTCTGCGCAAAGAACACGCCGGGCGAACGGTGCAGCTGCGACACGACAACGCGCTCCGCCCCATTGATAACAAAGGTGCCACGAGGAGTCATATCCGGAATACTCCCCAGGTACACCTCCTGAACCTGCGTGTCAAAATCCTCATGCTCCTTGTCGTTGCAAGACAAGCGGAGCTTTGCCTTCAGCGGCACGCTATAGGTCAAGCCACGCTCGATACACTCCTCTATCGTGTAGCGAGACGGGTCGATGCTATAGTCCAAAAACTCAAGCTCGAAATTGTTCCGAGTGTCTGAAATCGGGAAGTTATCCTTGAAGACCCTATACAAACCCTCTTGCGTACGCTCCTCCGGCGTAGTCCAAAGGCTAAAAAAAGAACGAAAGCTCTGCACCTGAATCTCCAGGAAATCCGGGTACTCAAACTGCGCCTTCGCTCGTGCGAATGTTATGCGTTGATCCTGCTGTGCCTGCGACATGGGGCTAATCCTTATGAACTTTATAAGACCAAATCTGGGAATACTAACAAACGAAAGGAAGCACTCACCCTAAATCCATAGAGTGAGCGCAACCAATCAATTGCTTAATCGACGTACAGGAGCTCTAATCCTAATACGCCATGGCAATGATACCTAAACCTAGGCCATTGCCCTACGGTCCTACTTAAGCTCAATCTCTGCCCCTACTTCCTCGAATTGGCTCTTGATAGATTCAGCCTCCTCCTTGGAAACGCCTTCCTTAATCGGCTTCGGAGCACCGTCTACAAGCTCCTTAGCCTCCTTAAGGCCAACACCTACCAGCTCCTTAACGAGCTTTACCACCTGAAGCTTCGTACCACCTGCCGAGGTGAGAATTACATCAAAGGTGGACTTCTCCTCAGCAGCACCCTCACCACCAGCGGCGGGAGCGGCTACGGCTACTGCAGCTGCTGCGGGCTCGATACCATACTCCTCCTTCAGGATCTCAGCCAGCTCGTTTACTTCCTTCACCGTAAGGCTTACCAACTCTTCTGCAAATTTCTTCAGATCTGCCATCGCTATATCAACTTTATTAACTTCTAAACCAAAATGTATTCTACAACTACTTCTCTTCTCGTTCGCCCAGCGTCTTCAGCAGACCAGTCAGAGTCTGACCGCCCGACTGCAGGGCCGAAATAACATTCTTCGCCGGCGACTGGAGCAGAGCAACAACATCTGCAATAAGCTCCTCACGGCTCTTGAGGGTCGCTAGCGTATCAAGCTGGTTGTCGCCAACATAAACGCTCTCCTCAACGTAGGCTGCCTTCAAAATGGGCTTCTCATGCGACTTGCGGAAGTCCTTCACCAGACGCGCAGGCACATTACCCACCTGGGTAAAGAAAACGGCCGTCTCGCCCTTCAGAACATCATTCAGCTCCTCGCATACCGACTCCTGATCGTTGGCTACAAGCGCACGCTTAAAAAGCGTATTCTTCACCACGCGCAGCTCTACACCACCCTCAAAGCACTTCCGACGCAAATCGGAAGTATCAGCAGCATTCAGACCACCCAAATCCACCAGGTAGAAATGGGGATACTCCTGCAGCTTTTCCGTCAAACTAGCAACTACTTGCGACTTTTCTTCCTTCGTCATCTTACGCTCTCCTCTTTACTAGTTCAACGATTGTAGATCCAAATTCACACCGGGGCTCATCGTCGACGACAGGTACACGCTCTTGATATACGTCCCCTTCAGCGCACTAGGCTTCAGGCGGTTTACCGTAAGCATGAACTCACGAATGTTCTCAACCAAAGCCTCTGCGCCGAACGATACTCGACCTACAGAAACATGCAGGATACCGTACTTATCCACACGGAAGTCTATCTTACCCTGCTTTATCTCACCGATGGCCTTGCCTATCTCCATCGTTACCGTACCGCTCTTGGGGTTCGGCATCAGGCCACGAGGACCAAGAATACGGCCAATCTGACCAACCTTACCCATGGCCTGCGGCATGGTTACTACAACGTCGAAATCAGTCCAACCACCCTTGATCTTCTCTACGAGGTCGTCCATCCCGACAAAATCTGCACCTGCAGCCTTGGCCTCTTCCTCCTTCTCAGGAGTTACCAGCGCCAAAACCCGAACGCTACGCCCCGTGCCATGCGGCAGGGTTACCACGCCACGAACCATCTCGTTCGCCTTACGCGGATCAACGCCCAAGCGCACATCGATATCGACAGACGCATCGAACTTCGTATACGACATCTTCTTCACCAAGTCTGCAGCCTCAGCAAGGCTATAAGCCTTGTTGGGGTCTACCATGGCGAGTGCCTCCTTACGCTTCTTGCTTACCTTCATTTCAGCCCTCTCCTTTATTAACCTGGGAACTCGCCCTTAATCGTTATGCCCATGCTACGAGCAGTACCTGCCACCAAACGCATCGCCGACTCAACCGTAAAGCAGTTCAAATCGGGCATCTTGTCCTGAGCTATCTCACGAACCTGATCCCAAGTCAAACTACCCACCTTGCGACGGTTAGGCTCCGCCGAACCGCTCTTGAGCTTCAAAGCCTCCTTCAGCTGCGCCGCAACCGGAGGAGTCTTCACGATGAAGTCAAAAGACTTATCGGCGTAAACCGTTATGACCACAGGTAACAGCTTGCCGGCCAAGGGCTGAGTACGGGCATTAAACTGCTTGCAGAACTCCATGATGTTCACCCCCTTCGAACCCAGAGCGGGACCGACGGGAGGGGCCGGGTTGGCCGCACCACCACGAATCTGTAGCTTAATGAACCCTGCTACTTCCTTTGACATATCTATTCCCTTTATTCTACTGTTACTCCTTCTCTACCTGCATGAAGCCCAGCTCCAGAGGGGTCTTACGCTCGAAGATCTTCACGATCACAGTCAACTTCTTCTTGTCCTCGTTCACCTCAGAAACGATACCACTAAAAGTGTTGAACGGACCATCAACCACGCGTACTACATCCCCAATGGAAAAGGGAACCTCCATCGACTCCCCATCCTCGGAAAGCTCGTCCATCTTACCCAATAGACGGTTAACCTCGGCGGGAGACAACGGCGCAGGCTCACCCGACGGGTCATTCAAAAAGCCCAGAACATCAGGGGCCGCAGTCAGAAAATGCGGAATCTCACCCGTCAGCAAGGCCTCTACGAATACATAACCCGGAAAAAAGACCCGCTCCTTACTCACCTTCTTCCCATTGCGAATCTGATACACCTTCTCCATCGGCACGAGAACCGTAGGAACATAATCCTCGTAATGAAGGCGAGCAACCTCATTCTCGAAGTACTGGCAAACCTTTCGCTCCCTACCACCTATCGCACGAAGAACATACCAACGCATATGTTCCTTCCTCTCCTCCGCCATATGTAAAAAAGTGTATTATATATTAGAGCAGGCGATAGACCCAGTCCATCAAATGCTCAAACGAAAGATCCATTACCAGAACCACTAGCGCTATCAGTAGGGAAGCGATCATTACTACCATAGCACTATTCTGCAGCTCCTTCCAAGTGGGCCAAGAAACCTTGTACACCATCTCGTCGTAGATCTCACGTAGGTAAGCTTTTACTCTCATTGACTCAACGTCTTTTTGCACGGGAGGAGCGACTCGAACGCCCGACACCTAGTTTTGGAGACTAGTGCTCTACCAACTGAGCTACACCCGTAAAGAATCCCGCGCTGACCAAGCCAGCGCGGGACTAGCTAAACTCTTAATCCAGCAGCTCGATAACCTGACCTGCACCTACCGTACGGCCACCCTCGCGGATTGCAAAGCGAAGACCTACGTTCACAGCCACAGGGTAAATCAGCTCTACCGTAATCGTAACGTTGTCACCAGGCATCACCATCTCCGAACCCTCGGGAAGCGTGATCTCACCCGTAACATCAAGCGTACGCAGGTAGAACTGCGGACGGTACTTGTTGTGGAAAGGCGTATGACGACCACCCTCTTCCTTCTTCAGCACGTAAACCTCTGCCTTGAACTTCGTATGGGGAGTAATCGTGCCAATCTTCGCCAGCACCTGACCACGCTTGATCTCCGTCTTCTCTATACCGCGGAGCAGCAGACCCACGTTGTCACCAGCCTCACCCTCATCGAGGATCTTACGGAACATCTCTACACCAGTAACCACCGTCTTCTTGTGGTTTGCGCCCAGACCCACAATCTCCACCTCATCACCAGTGTGGATGATACCCGTCTCAATACGACCCGTAGCAACCGTACCACGGCCAGTAATCGAGAATACATCCTCAACCGGCATAAGGAAAGGCTTCTCATTCTCACGGGGAGGAATCGGAATGTACTCATCCACCGCATCCATCAGCTCCATAACCTTGTCAGCCCACTCAGGCTCACCGTTCAGCGCACCAAGAGCAGAACCGCGAATCACCGGCGCATTCTGACCATCAAAGTTGTAGAAATCCAGCAGGTCGCGAACCTCCATCTCTACCAGCTCCAGCATCTCCGGATCATCAACAAGGTCGCACTTGTTCATGAACACGACAATCTTCGGCACGTTCACCTGGCGAGCCAGCAGAATGTGCTCACGAGTCTGGGGCATAGGACCATCAGTAGCAGCAACCACGATGATAGCACCGTCCATCTGCGCAGCACCCGTTACCATGTTCTTCACGTAGTCAGCGTGACCCGGGCAGTCAACGTGCGCATAGTGACGGCTAGCCGTCTGATACTCCACGTGCGCCGTATTGATGGTAATACCACGCTCCTTCTCCTCCGGTGCGTTGTCGATGGAGTCGAACGAACGGGTTTCGGACAGACCCTTGTCTGCCAGTACCTTCGTTATCGCCGCCGTCAAAGTGGTCTTACCGTGGTCCACGTGACCAATTGTACCAATATTCACGTGGGGTTTTGACCTATCAAATTTCTCTTTTGCCATGATCCCTCTATATTTATTTATCCGAACTATCCGCCCCTCATTCACCCCACACAAGAGCCGATGACGAGATTTGAACTCGTGACCTCATCCTTACCAAGGATGCGCTCTACCCCTGAGCTACATCGGCGACAACCAGAGCGGGAGACGAGACTCGAACCCGCGACCCTCAGCTTGGAAGGCTGATGCTCTACCAACTGAGCTACTCCCGCAATCGACGCACCAATAAAATCAACTGAATTGTGGGGAGAGCAGGATTCGAACCTACGAAGTCGTACGACAGCAGATTTACAGTCTGCCCCAGTTGGCCACTTTGGTATCTCCCCAAGAAAAACAATCAAAGAACTCTACGAGCCGATGGAGGGATTCGAACCCACGACCTGCTGATTACAAATCAGCTGCTCTGACCAGCTGCGCTACATCGGCTTGCATCCCTCTCCCGACCGAAACGCCACAACCCTCTCCTGAATTCGGACGCAAAAGTATGCATTATCAATCTAACTACCAAATATAATCCGAAAAATATCGAACGAATAAATGGTAACCAACTGACTACCTGCGCTTAATCTCTTTGCTTACCCTTGCGCTTCATCAGCTGGCGACGCACAGCCTCCACCGCCTCGTCCGTCGCCTCCTCAAAGCTTGCGCCCGGCTTCTCCGCAAAGAGAACATCCCCCCGCAGCTGCAGCTTCACCTCGGCAACCTTGCGCTCCTCCTGGTCATTCCCCAGCTTCAGGTACACATCAGCACTCTCTATATCATCATCGAAGCGAACCAGCTTGCTCACCTTAGCCTCTACAAAATCCCGCAGATTTCCGGCCATCGAAAAGCCCACTGCATGAATACCTATCTCCATACCAAAATCCTATTTTATGCCTCCCCCTCGGCCCTACCCCCCGGTTTATCATTACGGCTGCGCGGATGCGAACCCCGGTACGCAGCCTTCAGCAATCCGATGTCCGTGTGCGTATACACCTGCGTCGACTTCAACGTCGCATGGCCGAGCAGCGCCTTTATCGTGCTGATATCCGCACCCTCCTCGAGCATATGCGTCGCAAAGCTATGGCGAAGCGCATGCGGCCCGCTGCAGCTCCCGCCAGTCAACCGCGCGTAGTGCGCATTGACCCGGCGGTACACATCCCCACCGCCCAGCACACGTCCATCCTCTCGCACAAATATAGCAGCTTTAGACGAAACCCCAGCACCAAAGGTCAACTCTACCCGCTCCCGAAACGCCTCAAGCTCCGCTACCAGCTCCGGGATCAGCGGGATGATACGCTCCTTATTCCCCTTCCCCAGCACCCGAACACTCGCCTGCGCCAGATCCACATCCCCCCAGCGCAAGCCCACCAGCTCCGCACGCCGGACACCCAGCCCGTAGAGCGACAGCAGTATCAGCCGGTCCAGATGCCCCTCGTAGTCATCCGTATAGTTCTCCCGCGCCAGCAACCGCTGCACCTCCTCCTGCCGGAAGTACGACGGTAGGGGGCGATCCACCCGCATACGCGACACCGAGGACACCGGATTGAACTCCAGCCCCTGCGACAGCCGTACGTACTCATAGAAGCTACGCAGCGACGACAGGCACCTATTCACCGAACGGCTCGACATCCCCCCCTGCGACAGGCGCATAGCCCACATACGCACATCCCGAGAGCTCACCCCCAGCACGCACGCATCCACCTCCTCCCCCGGATACACCTCATCGAAGAAACGACGAACATCACGCCCATAAGCAACTACAGTACGAAGCGAATACCTCCGCTCGTACTGTAGATAATCCCTATAGCTATCTAGCACATCCACAGGACGCACCCCAGCATCAAGGAACCCGCGCAGCTATCAACGCATGGCCCCCCAAGAAACCGTAGACCCCTACTGCTCCTTATCCTGCATCTGCTGCACGTAGCGAGCATGCAGAATCTCCTCGCGGCGAACCACCGACGGCTTCGTAAAGAACCTACGACGGCGAATCTCACGCATCGTACCCGTACGGTCAAACTTACGCTTAAAACGCTTCAAGGGGCGGTCTATCTGCTCCCCCTCCTTCACTGGTATGATAATCATTGTCTATCCTTTATATTCGACTACATTCCCTAGAATAAGCGCACAAAGGTAAGCACTTATCCACAATTCCAAAAATATTACCACCCTTTTACGGGATATTATTCTTATACACCTGGTATTCCGCCGCGAACGTCATCCCCTCCTTACCCCCGAGGTCCTTCCATTTCTTATGGATATCGTCAATCCTATGCTCATGCGAAGGGTGCGTGCTCATGAACTCCGGCGGCTGGCCAGACCCCTCCGACTCCATCTTCTCAAAGAAGCCCGCCACCCCCCGAGCATCGTACTCCGTATGGTAGAGATAGCTTACCGAGCAAGCATCCGCCTCGCTCTCATCATTGCGGCTGAACTTTAGCGCCGCCAGCGCATTACCTCCCTGCACAGCTACCCCCGCCAAATCCGCCGCCATGCCCGGCAGGTACGCATTCGAGAGCCCCAGCACCACCTGCACCAGCAGGTCCATCCCGTAGCGCTTAGTCAGCTGCGAGGTGCTATGCCGCATATCAGCATGCGCCATCTCATGGCCCATAACCCCCGCCACCTGATCCCAGCTATCCAGGTACTTCAAGAGCCCCGTGTAGAAGTAGATGTAGCCGCCCGGCGCACAAAAAGCGTTCAGCGTCTCCTGGTCGATCACGTACACCTTCCACTCGAAGTCATCCGCATGCTTCAGCTGACCACTCTGCTTAATCTGATCCCGAACCCTCTCCAGCCCCTCGTACACCGGCACCCACACCCCCTCCCGTGGAACCACCGGGTACTGCTGTGGATCATTATCTATCTGCGCAGACAAGTCCCTACCCAGCTTCCTGTCATCATCGAGCGAGAAGGCATTGAACTTCCCATCCTGGCATCCCGAGAAGGTCAGCCCTACCACCATCACCAGCGGCGCCAAACCGCGAAACAAACGCATCATTCGCATAGCCAAATCTCCTTTTTAGTTCCCCCTCCCCACTACCTACCAACGCTTGTCCGTACGACGCTCCTCCTCCTCGAGCAACCGATCAATGATCGCACGCAGCTCCTGCTCCGTCGCCGGGCGCGACACCAGACGGCCGTGCACATCGTACACGTAAAGCTCAGGCGTACCCTGAAAATCCAGCGCCTCCTCCAGCCCAACCGTCGAATCCCGCAAAGTAAATCCATTATCCCAACCCCAGCCCCTACTCTTCACGTAGGCCGCATCCATCCCCCCTTCGCCCCGGTCCAAGCAGACGCACGACACCCGCATGAAACGCTTATCCAGCCCCTGCCACATATCGTAAAGTCTCGGCAGCATCGCCTGGCAATGCGCGCACCACACGCTCCAGAGCACCACCAACGTATAGCGACTCTTAGGGTTTACCACCGAGGTGGCCTCCCCATCCAAATCCTGCATGCCCAGCGCCAGCGCCGCCAGCCCCTCCACGGGGGCGGAGCGCCCCACCTGCCCCGGCAAACCCGCCACGGGGCCGAAGCGCATGCTGTCTACAGCCGCAGAAACAAGGGGAAAGCTCGAACCCGAGAACAGGTAGGAGAACTGCCCACGGATGGACACGGCCACATCCGCATCCATCCGCCGCGCTCCCAGGCTACGGATCGCCCGCAGGAAGGCCGCACGCTGCTCCTCATGCGTCAGCAGGGTATCGCGCTGCGCCAGCAGGTAGTCCGTTGCACGCCGTCGTAGCAAACGGCTACCCGCCGCAAGCGGATTCACCAGCACCTCCCCCGGAAACCAATCCCTATCCTTCCCCCCAGCCACCGGGCGCATTAGCTCCAGCAGCGAGCGCAGGCGCACATCCTTGGCTTTCCCCTCGAGCGACAGCAGAGTCGAATCTAGCAGATGCTCCTCCGCCTCCAGCATGTCCCCCATCGCCCGGCAGGCTTCCTCACCGCTACCGCAATATCCCTCAAGATCATCCTTCGCCTTCGCAAAGGCCCGGTAGCGGGAGTACGCTGCGTAGCCCGATAGGTACACCATGGCCTCGTCCGCCCCCTCCACCTCAACGCCATCAAGCGGCAGACGCCCATCGATACCCACCCACACCCGTCGCTTCGGCTTCAGCAGCAGCAGGGGGATTGCTGCCACCCCCTCCAGCAGCAGACCGTAGAGCCCCGGCTGGAAATCCGGAATGGAGAAATGGTAGCAACCATCCTCCTCCATGTAGGCCGTGTCAATCAGGCTCTGGGGGATGTCCACCTGCCGCAGCAGCACCATAGGGCTGGGAACCTGCGCATCCAGCCGCACCCGTAGCTTCACATCCCGCGCCGACACCACCGACACGCTGAGCAGCAGTAGCTGCACCAGAAAAAGCCCTAAGATGCGCGACCTGACCATACTTCCAAACCTTACTATTTCAAATGCCAACTGGCCCCATCCGCCGTATCCTGCACCTCAACCCCACTCGCCTTCAGCTCATCGCGGATACGGTCCGACGTGGCGTAATCCTTACTCGCACGGGCGCTCGCACGGTACTCCAGCACGAAGCTCATCGCCGTTTCCAGCGCCCTATCGCTCCCGGCAGCCTCTGCACCACCCGTCAGGCCCAGCACCCCGAACACCATCCGGTGGAACAGCTCCCGCAAGCGCTGCAAATCCTCCTCCACCAGCGAGGCCTCGCCGCGCCCCAGCATCCCGATAAGCTTCGCCCCCTCAAAGAGCTTTGCAATCAGCACCGGCGTATTCAGGTCGTCAAGCAGCGGCGCCCAGCATGCCTCCTCGAACTCCTCCACGCTGAAGGTCGACTCCTTGCCCGCCGACAGCCTATCCAACTCCCGCACCGAGAGCAGCAGCCGCTCCAAGCCCTTCTCCGCCGCCTGCAGCGCCGCATTGCTGAAGTCCAGCGTAGAGCGGTAGTGCGCCTGCAGCACGAAGAAGCGGATAGTCATCGGCCCATAGGCCTGCTCCAGCTTCGCATGCTTCCCCTCAAACAGCTCCTCCAGCGTAATGAAGTTACCCAGGGACTTGCCCATCTTCTGCCCCTCAATCGTAATCAGGTTGTTGTGCATCCAGTACTTCACCACCCGATGCCCCAGCGATGCCTGATTCTGCGCTATCTCGCATTCATGGTGCGGGAACATCAAGTCTAGCCCCCCGCCGTGAATATCGAACTCATCGCCCAGATACTTACGCCCCATAGCCGAGCACTCCAGGTGCCAGCCCGGGAAACCCTCGCCCCACGGCGACGGCCAGCGCATGATGTGGCTCTCATCCGCCCGCTTCCACAGGGCGAAATCCAGCGGGTTGCGCTTCTCGCTCTGCCCATCCAGCGCCCGCGTATTGGCCAGCATATCCTCCACCACCCGACCCGAGAGCGCACCGTAGTGGTACTTCGCATCGTACTTCTCTATATCGAAGTACACCGACCCCTCGCTCACGTACGCATACCCCTTCTCCAGCAGCTGCTCTATCAGCGCTATCTGCTCGATGATATGCCCCGTTGCATGCGGCTCAATGCTCGGCGGCAGCACGTTCAGCAGGCGCATGGCCTCCTCGTAGCGCAGCTTATAGTGGTGCGCCACCTCCATCGGCTCAAGCGACTCCAGCCGCGCCTTCTTCTGGATCTTGTCCTCCCCCTCGTCCGCATCGTGCTCCAGATGGCCAACATCCGTGATGTTGCGCACGTACCGAACCTTATAGCCCAGCTCGCGCAGCACGCGGAACAGCACATCGAAGGTAATGGACGGCCGCGCATGCCCCAGATGCGGATCCCCATACACCGTGGGCCCACAGACGTACATCCCCACGTGCGGGGCATGCAGGGGTTCGAAGACCTCCTTGCGGCGGGAGTAGGTATTGTAAATCTGCAACTCTCTCATGGCCATGCTATATTACGGACAATTATAGATAAAACGAACTTACCGGTTGGCAAAGGTAATACTTTTCTACGTATGCAAGCCCGGCCGTCAAACGCAAGAGCATCGCATGTGCCACAGCCCCACCCCACCCCCACCCAGCCTCCCGCTCCGAATTCTCCCTAGCGCAAATTCGGAGCGGCGGCCCACCCAAGACGAAGATATCTGCCCACCATGCAACCCTTCCGGCAAAAGTACGTATCCCCTAGTAGTATCGCACATGTACCACCAAACACCACCAAAGCCATGGCGAAAATCACCCCCGTGCGCCCGAAGTACTGGAGCAAGCACGAACCCGTTTTGTACGTAGTAGCAGAGGAGAGAATGTACGTCCGGGACAGAGCGGAGAAGATTCGTAATCCGCGGACGGAGCGACAGCAGGCGAATCGGCATAAGCTATCCGTCGCTAGCCGCTTCCTGGCTCAGATGCAGCCGATGGTAGCCAGGGGCTTTAGAGCGACGATGACCCAGAGGCCAGGATGGGAATCGAGGAGGGTGGGGGCCTACCATGTAGCAATGGGTGCCCTGCTGAAGTCGGGGATGAGGAGGGGAAAGGACGGATGGCAGATTGATTTCCAGCACGTCAAGCTCTCGGAGGGGAATAGCCTTGAGGGCTTTCCCATGGAAATAAAGAGAAGTGGGCGGGAGGTGAACATCAGCTTTCCGAAGGGGCTACCGAAGGGGACTAAGCGGGTACGAGTGGCTATCCACTCGGCGCGGAAGGGCAGAACAGCGCACGTGGCTTTCGATGCACCGAGGAAGGGAGAAACGGTCAGGGTAACCATCCCGAAATGGGCGGCCAGCGGAGAGCTACATGCATACTATACCGTGGACGTCAAGGGGAAATCACGATGGGCAAGCCTATACGTGTACGTGCCGAAGGGGCGCGGGGCTAGCAGGAGAAGCAGGGCCTTTACCGTGACTACGCTACCACCATCGCAAGCGGCAAACCATGACGGTACGGGCAAGCAGAGCCGAAGCGACGAGGAGGGCAGAACAAGGGGCGGGAGCGGGAGCTACCCGCCGGGGGGCTGGGGAGCAGACCGGGACAAAGGATTAAGCAGAAAAGAGTAACTTTGCTGCGTTTACTCAGAAAAGACGTAGCACCCCATGAGCATATCCAAGGCCGCGAAGAACCGTATAGCCATCACCGTGATGGCCGTGCTGACCCTCTTCCTCATCGTTTCCTTCGTGGGGGGGGCCTACCTGCTCAAGGTGGGTGTTGGCGCCCCGAGCGAGGAGAACCGTAGCTATCAGGGTTCGCTGGAACGGATGGCGAAGGACTACCCGGGCATAATGCCATGGTACGACAGCCTGATGGCCTGCAACGCCATGGGGGAGCTGACGATGCTCAACCGTGACTCGGTGCAACTCCACTCGGTCTACATCCCGGCTCGAGATACAACACGTGCCACAGCCCTGATAGTACATGGCTACTCCGACACGCCGATGGACATGCTGCAGATAGCCTACCTCTACCACCACGACCTGGGCTACAACGTATTCCTCCCGGACCTATTTGCGCACGGCAAGAGCCAGGGCGACCACGTGCAGATGGGCTTCCGGGACCGGCTGGATGTACTGGAATGGATACCCATTGCGGACTCTCTATTCGGTGGAGGAACGGTGATGGTTGTGCATGGAATATCGATGGGTGGTGCTACGACTATGGGGGTAGCCGGGGAGGATACCCCGCCGATGGTCAAATGCTTTGTGGAGGACTGCGGTTTCACCTCGGTGTGGGATGAGTTCCGCCATAAGCTAAAGGAAATGTATGGCCTTCCCCCCTTCCCCCTGCTCTACACGGCCGACATCCTCTGCCAATGGAAGTACGGGTGGAGCTTCCACGAGGCCTCGCCCGTGGAGGCAGTGCGGCGGGCCAAGCTGCCGATGCTGTTCATCCACGGGGATGCAGATAGATACGTTCCGAGCTGGATGCACCGGCCGCTCTACGAGGCATGCACCAGCCCCAAGGGCATATTCGTAGCCAAGGGGAGCAAGCATGGTAAGGCCTACCGGGATCACCCCGGGGAGTATACGCAGGTGGTGCGGGATTTCCTTGCGCCATACATAAACACAGAGAAATAAGGGCTACCTTTGGGCCGATTCGGCTTAGGGCCAGAGGTTGAAGCAATACCCTAGCCCGTAGCGGGTACATAAGCAGCGCATGCGCGCACAAACAGAAGTATGAAAGCATTTTTCCAAACCGTTCTGGCCGTAATCGTCGGCTTTTTCCTAGTGCAAATCCTCTTGGTGCTACTCTTGGTGGCAATGGTGGGGGGGATAGTGGCCTCTATGGAGGAAGAGCCCCCCGCGCCGGTGGAGGAGAGTACGGTGCTATGCCTAGATCTGCAGCATCCCATCGTCGACCGAGTTGTAGAGAAACCCCTGGACATGCTCCGGGAGCTGGACTCGTCGGAGCCCGAGCCGCTGGGGCTGTACGATGTTCTGGAGGCCATCTCCAAGGCCAAGGAGGATGGGCGCGTGGTTGGCATCGTACTGCAGGCGAGCGGGGGGCGCGTGCCGCTGAGCATCGCCGGGGAGCTACGCGAGGAGCTGGCGGCATTCCGCGAGTCGGGCAAATTCGTCTACGCCTACTCGGATGGCTACAGCGCCGCCGACTACTACCTCGCCTCGGTGGCGGATTCGGTATTCATCCACCCGATGGGCTCCTTCCAGTGGAAGGGTTTTACGAGCACTGTCCCCTACCTGAAGGATGCGTGCGCGCAGTTCGGGATAGAGCCGCAGGTTATCCGGCATGGTAAGTACAAATCGGCAGTGGAGCCCTTCCTCGATAGCCAGATGAGCGAGGCGAACCGCCAGCAAATAACCAAGTTCCTTGGCTCGATGTGGGGCAACCTGGTGGACGAGGTATCTGCGAGCCGCCGCATCTCCACGGAGGCGCTGAATCGCTACGCCGATAAGCTGGTCTTCCTACTACCCGAGAAGGCACTGGAGAAAGGGCTGGTAGATGCCCTGATGTATGAGGACCAGCTGGATTCTGTAGTATGCGTTGCTGAGGGGAAGGCCTACGATGAGCGACCGAGCGTTACGAAGATGACTGACTACGTGGCCGGGATGCAGCTGGATAAGGCCATTGATTTCGATGCCGAAAAGATTGCCGTGGTATACGCACAGGGGGACATCAAGGATGGCAAGGAGGTGCGGGAAGAGATCGGGGGTGCTGGCTTCGCACGGGTGTTTGACAAGCTGCGTGAGGACGAGGCAGTGAAGGCGGTGGTGCTACGCATCAACTCGCCCGGTGGGTCGGCGCTGGCTTCGGAAAAGATGTACCGCTCGCTGGCACGGCTGAAGGCGAAGAAGCCGGTGGTGGTCTCGATGGGTGCCTACGCAGCCTCTGGGGGCTACTACATGGCGGCGCCCGCCGACCGAATCATCGCCTCTCCCTTCACCATAACGGGGAGCATCGGGGTGTTCGGCATGTACCTAACCTTCGGTAAGCTGACCAAGGAGAAGCTACACATCAACATGGAGACCGTGTCGACCAATGCGCACTCCGACCTGGGTTCGCTCTTCCGTCCGCTGGATGCGAAGGAGCGGGAGGTGATACAAAACTCCATCGAGCACACCTACGATGTGTTCCTTCGCCGGGTGGCGAGCGGGCGCGACATGACGGTAGGGAGGGTGGATGAAATTGCCCAGGGCCGCGTATGGACCGGGGAGGATGCCAAGCCACTGGGGCTGGTAGATGAGCTAGGGGGACTTCGCGATGCAATCGCAGCAGCGGCAGAGGCGGCGGAACTCGAGAACTACCGGCTAAGCACGTACCCACGCATCAAGCAGGAACCCTACGAGAAGATCATGGAGATGTTCCTCAAGACGAAGACCTCACTACTGGAGCATTACATACCGGGCGTGAGCGAGGAGGAGGCCTTCCGCCAGGGCGTGGAGATGCTAGTTAGCAAGCGGGGCATACGCGCCGAGCTGCCAGTAAGGTACGAGGTGAAGTAAACCTCCCGGCGCAGGAGCAAGCATATAGACAGCTGGCGGTGGGGCTACTAGAGCGAAGAGAAAGTCTCGGAGAAAAGGCGGGGCGCTCCGTGCTGGGAATGCTGCTGGTGCCGCTCTCGCTGCTGGTGGGGGGGCTAGTTTGGGTTCTACTGCTGCTCCCCTCGCTAATCTACGGTGCAGTCGTCTGGGTGCGGGGTAAGCTCTACGACCTGGGAGTACTGAAGAGCCACAGCGTAGCCCTACCAACGATAGGCGTCGGCAATCTGGCCGTGGGAGGGACGGGCAAGTCGCCGATGGTGGGAGAGCTGGTGGAGATGCTGCGGGCGGAACATAGCCCAGCGGTACTAAGCCGTGGGTACGGACGACGAACCAAGGGCTTCCGGGAGGTGCTCGAGACCAGCACGGCGGAGGAGGTGGGAGACGAACCCCTACAGCTAAAGCTACGCTACCCTTGGCTCTGCGTGGTGGTCTGCGAGGACCGGGTGGAGGGGTGCGAGACCATCCATGAGCGTTTCCCCTCGGTGGATGTCGTCGTACTGGACGATGCCTACCAGCACAGGCGGTTGCGCGTAGGGCTGGAGCTGCTGCTCACGTCCTACACCAGGCTCTACACGCGCGATTGGCCCATGCCCCTGGGGCGACTGCGCGACCTAGGCAACCAGGCCAAGCGGGCAAAGGCGGTTATCCTAAGCAAATGCCCCGCAGATCTGGGAGAGGCGGCACGGCAAGAGCTGGGCGAGGAGCTTGCGGATACGGGACAGCTATTCGCCTGCTCGCGGATAGCCTACGGTACGCCCCGCCCGCTCTACCCAGGGATGGAGCTTGCAACACCAGCTGACGGGAGTGCAGTCTCTATCATCACGGCCATAGCCAACCCCCGGCCGCTATGGGAGTACGTAGCGGAGAAGTGG
>PDRH01000125.1 GCA_002748015.1 Bacteroidota bacterium
TTCACGCGTCACGTACTGCCTATCAGAGGGAGCTGTGGAGGCGAGTGGTTCATCCTTGAAGTAGCTCCAACTAGCGCGGGCTAGCGGATCCTTTGCTGCATCCAAACCCGCTACATCCAATTGCAAGAGCTTATACCTACCACCCGAGCACTTCGGCTTATCCTCTGCTGGCGGGTCCAGAATCACCACCTTAAGCTCATCGGGCCACGCCACATTAAACGCATCATCGGCCTCGCAACCTGCACCATCACGAACAAGAAGCCTATAGTCCCCCTTGCCCAAATCCGAAAAAACGCCACTCTGGTTCACCTCCCTTAGAGCCTCAACACCACCCTCCGTCTTAAAGCAGAAGAACGTAACATTACCGCCACTGATGTCAAGAGGCTTTGTCGTTGCCTTATCTATGATGTCCGAGGGTTGCAAGAGCGCCTTCTCACCGTGGCAATTCGTTACCACATCCTCCACGCTAAAGCTGAACTCGTCCGGCATCACCACAGTACCACCATCCGTCCACTTCTTTACGCCGTAGCAAGCATCATCATCCATCACTACAACATAGAGTTGGCCCGGAGCAATATCAGCTACTGGCGTAGGCGTATTCTTGGCTATTGCCTCAGAGGGGAGAGTTCCGGATAGTAGCTTATCGGGTAGGCTAACATCGCCCTCAGCATACAAACCATACTTATAGCCACCAGCCGCCTTCCCACCACCGGACACAGTGAGGCTGAACTCGCCCTTGCAGGCGGCTACTCCCTGCCCCGAGATGTTTATTGCAATAGGGTCATAGCCTGGTAGCACCACCTTAGCCGGCTCCTTATACACGCAGCCGTCGCTGGTCTTGGCGTATAGCCACCAATCTCCCGGTGCCTCAGTAACGCTAGCCGTCCACTTTACCGCAGGAGCTGTCGGCTTGACCATTTGTGCTGTAGGAGTCGTCGGTAGCACCACCGTCCCCGGCAACGGATCCGCTAGAACCGTAACCGATATCCCATCCTTGGCTACCTTCTCATGCTTAATCTTTAGCTCGTAGGGGAACACATACCCAAAACCATTATCGCACCACCTCGGCTTGGTCGCAGTCGGAGTCCCTACAATCCCCACAAACTCCATATTGTTTGCGGCCACCACCGCTTCAATATTATCCCTATTGCACCCCTCATGCAGCACCTTCACCTTGTTGCTCTTACCCGGCTCTACGAGAACTGCAGCCTGCTCCCCAGCACCGGGACGCACCAAATCCTTCTCCACCCCATAGTTCGCCCCGCCATCCTCTGACACCTGGTACTTAAAGCCCGTGCTAAAATCCGCCCCCCCAACTATACCAAACCGCAGCTTGGCCGAGAAGAGCCCCGGATCCGTCAAAGAGGTCTCCGAGTTCTTCGGGCAAACTGGCGCTATCTTATGCGCATCATCATCCGTAAACTCTATCGTATACGGTTCACGCGGTAGCTTATCGTCCGCAATGGGCACCGCCTCCGTATGGCAACCCTCCACATCGTAGACCATCAGCTTCTTCCCCCGCCCACGATCTGACGACACCACATCAAACTCGCCGGAGGATACCTCGTTAGCATCAGGCTTCTTCCCCAGCTTCAAATCACCGAGAGGGCTTGGCACTGACGGATTATCCGAGAAAACGTAGTTGTAGTAGTTATTCTTGTTGGCCACCGTACCCGCCACTGCATCGCTAGCCGGGTTGCCCCCCTTAATCTCCACCTTAAGCTTACCACTACCACAATCCTCACTACTACCTAGGTCAAGCACCTTGACTGTTAAAGGATCCTTATCCTCAACCACCAGCTTCTGCAGCACGGTATTACCGTACACATCATGCGCCGTCAACGTATATGTCCCCGCCCCAACATCAGAGAAATCATGGCTGGTAGCATCGTAGCTCACCCCATCCATATTATCCAACACAGGGGATGCCACCGGCTCCGTTGGAGTACCCGGGCCATACGCTATACCATCAAATTTATAGTCCCCCTCCACCACATCCAGCACGCTCACCCCATCCCCCGCATGGCATTTCACGGTTTTCTTATCTATCTTCTTGGCCGGAATTGAAATCTTCACCCGCTGGTAGCAACCATTAGCATCCGCATCCTTTACCCACAGCACAGGACTGGCAGGCGCACCTGCAAGTAGCAAATGCTGATCTGGTGCATTCTGGTTGGTAAATGACGCAGGAAAATCACCCTCAACCCCTAGGGCAAAGCCATAGGGCGCGCGCCCCCCCTTGATATCCGCAACGAGAAACTCTGCACCTGCATCTGGACGGCAGTCTATCGTGGCACTTACGCTCAGAGGTTCAGGCGTTGTCGGGTCGTGAAGGAAAACGATATTATCCCCAACTGTCCCATCCCAATCCCCATCATCCGCATAGCACTTGGCCCCTATCCAGCACGTAGACTCCGCTGCACCCTCCAGACCCACCATCACCTTATAATCCGCATGGTTATCCAAACCCGTAAGCGTTACGGTTCCATCAGCCGCAACTGAGATCTGGCTAGCTGGCACATCGGAAACTACGCCATCCTTCCTCGACTTAGCCTTAGCCTGGAAGGCCGCAACCGTTGTCGGCACAACCTTCTTAACCTTTACTACTATCTTACGCCCATCGACAACCGCGACAGGCTTCGCAGGACTCCCCCCATCGCTCTTGTAGCCACCAGGACAAAAGGACTTCTCATCCTTCTTAGACTCTAGCTTCACCCCGTTGACATTCTTCACCTTGAAATCATCAGCAAAGCTAAAGGGACAGCTAAGGCTAGCGGGGACAGCCACATCGCCATTGGCATTCTCCCCAACAGCATAGCGACCAAGCCCCTTAGGAACGGTGTAAACCGCCTCGTAGGCAAAGCCTAGGCGCAAGCGCAGGTTATATTCTCCAGGCCTAACCTTAACGGACTCCTCCTCCAGCTCAGAAATCTTCTTCTTACTATAAGCCTTCGACCCCTCCAGATCAACCGTCCCCTTGACTAGCGCCTCTACCGTAACCTCATACTTATCAACAAAGCCATTGGCCGGCGCCTCCGAGAGCCAACCACCCTCTAGCTTTATCTTCCCCGGCTTGCAATCCTGCGAATCCTCAGGCTTTATCTTGGTCGTATTTAGCGACAAGCCCAAAGCCGGAGGAATCTGCGCAACCTTAGACACCGTGCAGTACTGATGCTCGGCTATGGTTGCCCTATCAGCCACCTTAACCCCAGCCACACCACTACGCCAATTCCTATAGTAGGTCTTCACCTGCTGCCCCGCTGCATAGTCAAACCTTGACCACCCCTCATGCTGGCCAGTGGCTACTGCATCCCACTCTGTCTCAGTCGGAGCTACCAAACCATCCAGATGGCTATAGACCTGCTTATCGCTGGCATCTACCGCATTATCTAGCGTCCACTTCACCCCCGCATTCTTTTCACCAGAACATACTGGAGGTAGTGCCTCAACAGTAAGGTCACCCAACCTATCATCATCTTCCTTCACAAAGAGCTTCACCACATTACTCTTACAACCTCGCGTATCCGTAGTCCATACCTCTATCGCATCCGAGCTACCCGCACGCCCGCTAACCAGACGAAAGAAATCGCCACTAGCCGTACCAGCAGGCGCATTTACAGGAACCTCACCCCCAGCGGCCTTAAGCGTAAATGGAATCGCTGTAGTGGGGAGGTGCGACGAAACAACCCTCGCCCAAATCTGACCATCGTTCGCACCATGGCATGCACCCAAACCGAAGGCCTCCACCACTGGGGCAGGATCCGGTACGGCAAAATCCACCACGCTGCTGCTAACCTCACCGCAGTACTTCACAGGGTCCCCATACTTCAGGCTCGCCACCACCTTGTAGCTACCCGGCACCAAATTGCTGAATGTATGCTCACCCTTGCTAGTCCCGGCCTCAAGGGTCGTCGTCGCCTCTTGCACCGGCGTACCCCCAGCGTCCTTAAAGAGCTGTACCCTATATTTACCCTTATCCACTGGGAGCGGAGAACCACCAGAGACCTTAACGCTTATACTACCATCAGCACCGCACTTCGGAGCAACCTCACCCGCAATCTCCACCTTAAGTGCTGGAACATCAGTATCCAATGCATAGGGATAGGAAGCCGCCCCGGGATCATACTGCGCAACGCAACCAAACTTATCGGTAACATTAATCTCCCCCTGAAAAACACCAACATTAATATTTGTAGGCATCTGCTCCGCCAAGCCTTTCAGAACCGATGGGCCTGTTCCAGAAGCCACCTGTATAGAATATTCAAAGGGCGTTCGATACCCCTGGTTCTGAAAGGAGAGCAAGGGCGGATACAGAGCAACCACCCCATCAGCCACCTCCGGACAGCTCGGATTTTGCACCTCTATTTTCACCTTGTAGTGAGATGCCTTCTTCACTATATACTCAGGGCTCCTACTGCTACAAGTACCATGTGACGCAACAAGCGAGTAGGTGGCAGGAGCTGGAATCGAAAGCACCGCCGCATTTACAGGTGGCACCAGCGCTGCAGCCCCTGCCCCGCTACCCTTCTCCCACGAATAGCTCAAGCTACCGGTCGCACCATTCCGTAGGGTGGCCACCCCCTCCATAGATGCCGCAACCCCCTCGCAGTAGTACCAATCGCCAGGAACCTTATTATCCTCCGTTAGCGAAGTCATATTCGCCACGGGAACCACCACGCTCTCAAAAGCCTCATCCACTCGCACATTCCACTCCTCGACATCAGAGCACTCACCGGCTATATCCCTATACGAAAGTTGCAACCGCAGCTGGTAATCCCCAGCCTCACTAGGTACTGCAAGCTGAGTACCAGCCACACCTAGCGCACCGGAGAAAAGCACATCCCCCGAAACACCCTCCATAGATTGGGCTGTAGCAACCCCATCCTTCACCAGATCCCACTTCGCATCCACCTGCTTACCCGCCTCACCCACAAAACTCAGCCCAACGTTCTTCAGCTCCTCGCGCTTATCATCCCCCGTCTTCTGAGCCTCCAAAGCGCAGAGCGGGATGGGATTCAAGTTAACACCTTTGCGAGTCGTCGTAATCCTACTCCACACATCCACCTCCACATCCTCCTCCACCGCGCAGTTCTGGTAGCCATTCAGGTCGTACTTCACCGTCGTAACCCCGTCCTGCAGCTTACTCAGCTCCACCTTATCAGTACTACCAGCAACATTCGCATGCGTAACACCCGCAGTAATACCACCCTTCACAAACTCCCACGACTCCACGGCCTCCAGCCTATTCCCAACCTGCAGCACCGCCTCCGTCTCCTGCGTATTATTGCATATCGGACGGATGGACTCCACCGCCAGCGTGGAGGCCTGGCGAACCGCAACCTCCACGGCATCGCTCGCTACACGAACCACATCGCCCGAATTGAGAGTTATCTTGTACTCCGAGCGAACCACATAGCGCGCCGCATTGGCCACTGGATACAGGCCGAGCGCCTTCTTATCAGTCGCCCAGTCCTCTCCCTCTAGGATATAAACCTTCTCCTCAACCACGCTGGCCACAGTCGCATAGCCAGATATCGTAGCCACAGCCGGAGACAGCACGCTGCTAAACTCCCCGTCCCATGCTTCCGTCGCACTCTCGCAGTACTTCAGATTAGAGGCCACCAGCGTAACAGTTGGGTAGGCCACAGTGAAAGACCCCAAGTCAAACGGGCTGGAAAAATAGGTCTCATCCGTAGCACCGGCCTCACGCGGTGTGCTCTCAGCCCAGGTCCTAACGCTTATCGCCACCGTGCTCTCCGTACCGGGCGTAAGCCCCAGCTTTGTCCGATCTATATTGAGCGTTACGGGAATCTCATCAACATACCCCGTGCCCTCCAGCTGGACCGACTCATCCTTTATCCGCTCATCGCCATCCACCGTAACCGTATAGTAGAGCTTGTAGCTCTCCGGAATCACCTGCCCGTCGAATTTCACCTTCAGCTTCACAGGGGCAACCCCCCCATCTGCCGAAACCTGCGGATTAGCCAGAATACCATCCAGCACGATATCATTCGGCTTAGGGTTGTACGTCACCACGTTGTCGGTAACCAAGAAGTAGTCCCCCGGGCAATTCGTACGCTGCATGTTAATGCGCAGCTTAGAGCTATACGCCAAGGGCGTACCCGCAATCACCTTAGGGGCCACAAAAACTGACTCAAACGTAGGGGACGGCATCGCCACCGGCGAAAGTTGCGTCTCCGTAAATGTCCAGTAGCCCCCACCAGCAAACGAGGCTATTTCATCGCTCGTGAGTATCACATATCCATTCCCAGAGGAGACCGAGGTAGCCTCCAGATTAGTCGGGCGCGCAATGTAGTTAACAGAGTACGTGGACGGTATGCGGTTACAACCAGTCGAGGAGGTCTTGAGATTCACGCTAAAAAGCATGTTACTATTCACCGTACCACCGCCTACCGCAGCATTGTTCGCATCGTCAAGCGCCGCCGTCTTCGATGGGAAAACAGAACCCACCCGCTTTATCACAACCTTACCAGGATCCCCCATCGGCTCGTGATACGAAAACTCTAGCTCCTGAAAATAGCTATCCCACTGAAAAGCCTTCTTCTTCCCCCGCCCAGGCGTGATCAAGTCTGTACTCGCATCATCCGCCAGCTTCAGCTCAACCCCACCACCCGGCGTAAAGCAGTAATGATCAGGCACCACAACATCACCCGCTTCAAAGGGAACCAACCACGCAAACTCAAACCCCTTATTCCGGTAGGGATCGTAGCAGGACTCAGCGGGGAAGTTCAGAGTGTAGAAGGCCTTCATCGGAAGCAACTTATCAGTCTGGACAAGCTGCTCAGCCCCACCCATATCATTGTAGCGCGCCCACAGAACACCAGAAAGATCAGGTTCTGGGAGATTATCTATCGTCAACGTCGCCGGTACAGCAACAGTAGAATTCCTACAGTAGTAATCCGTAAACACCCCAGAGGCCTTCGACAGCACTACGCTCATGCTCGGCTTCAGGTACACCTCATCATCGTAGGCCTTCACACCATTGTAGTCCACCCCATCCACACGATAGCTCACCTCCACCCGAACATCCGCAACAGGATTATGGATATCGAAATCCCCGCTACGAACCAGTGATACTTCGCTCACGTCTGCTGCCGTCGAACCACTCGTCGAAAACGCTACTTGACCAGCACCCCGAACTATACTCCACGAGATGTTCTCCGGAGGATGCGTAGGGTCATCAGGCACCAGCTCCAGCTCCAGCTTGGAAGCCCAATCATCAACGCACCTACTCGCCCCAACCTGTACAGAAGCACCCGCACCACGCACCTCTCCCACGCCCCCAATAAGGAGGAGCAAGGAAAAAAAGACACCCAAGTACAGACACCGCTTCATACAGATATACCGCCTATCAAAGCCTAGCTAGAAAACCACCGACAACCACAGAATGAACAAAAAATGTGCATCACTATCCGCTAAGCCTCAAACTTTTATACTACATCCAACCCAAACAATTACCGAGTACTAGCTACCAAATATACTACAATTATACGAACCAACTAGCACCTGCAACCTACACTTACACCAGTTAGCGAGATTCATACACCAACAGACTCTCCTCCCTATAGTACAACGGAAAAAAGCCACAAACCGACTGGCTAGGGAAAAAAACGGGCGACTCTTGTCGCCCGTATAACACCAACCAGCAAACATGGGCTAGTACTCCCACATATCTATCTCGCGGTTGAAAATCTCATAGTAGATCCGCTCCGCTTCGCGCATAATCGGGATACCACCACGCTCATACTCATTGATTGCACGGTTGTCATACTCGTTGCTCTCGCGAATGATATACGAGCCAAACCGGCGCTTGAAGAACATATCATCATAGGAACACGGCTGAGCATCATTCCTCGGGTTATAGAACGCTGTCTTGGTCAAAACCTTACGCGCCTCGGGGTAGTACACCCAGAACGTCGGCTTCAGCTTAGGCTCCGCCTTCGGCATGTCGCCCCCCTCCTCCGGGGAGCCCAACGGCTCGTCCATCATCATCGTCTCATCGTAGTAGAAGCGAACGGGGCAGATGCCCAGCAGACGAACCTTCAGCACCGAGAGCTTCGTATCGAAGAACCACTCCTCCTTCAGCCATATCTGCTTCACCTCCTGCCACGGGATATCACCCTCCGTAACCTTCATCGTCTTCGTGCCATCAGGATTCGTGATCATCGTCGTATCCACCATGTCCATGTCCATGCCCATCGACATGCGAACCTCACCCGGTGTATAACGCTGAACAAACTCATCACCCGGAGACTGGAAGCCCGGCATCGGGTCGTACGCATGGATCTCCTTATTCATCACTGCGTAGTAGAGCGCCTGCGTGAGGCTCTTCCGATCGCGCATCTTCATCGTCGGGTAGTACAACGGGAAGTTGATCTTCTGACGCAGGTCTATCACGCGCCAGATTACCTTCGACCACAGCACATCCGCCTCGCGAACGTAGGCGTACGGAATCGGCTTTATCTTATCAGTAACCGTCTCCCGCTTGAAAACACCCTGCGGGGGCATAGGAATAGAATCGAAGGGGATCTCCTGTGGAGGCTCTGCCTCTACCTGCTCACGCCCCCCATAATAGTCCTCCTCATCATAGCTATCATCCTGTGCGTTTACAACAGGCACCACCGCCAGCACAGCGAGCAGCAGCACCACGCTCATGCCCGCACTCTTCTTGTCAAAAACTCTCCTCATAATCATCAGTTCTATATACAACGCCTCAGGAACATGCCTAGCCTACTACACCCAACGGCACCCCCTATTCCGATATCAACACTCAGCCTGGCCACGAGGCTGCTAGAGTCCGCAACCAGGCTGAGAATACTAGTCTAACGTAGCTTCAGAGGCAAGCCCTGAATGGTACGCACCTTGCCATCCGGACCCTTCACCTTGATATTCTGCAGGGTCATACGAGCACCAGAACGGGCCCCACGGATCAGCTTCTTCTGCTTCGCGCTGAACTTATAGCCATTAGACTGCGCCTCCAACCAAACACCACCCGTATTCACCTCTATGGTGAAGCTAAGCACCTTGAAATCGATATCAAACAGGAAGTTCTTCGGCTTCGCAGTAATACCCGGGCACTTTAGCAGCTTACCCTTAGAGGGCATATTCGTATTCAGCCCGATGAGCGAGGCCGTCGGGTCTGGTAGCTCCTTGTTACGGAACTTCGCTACACCTATACGCTTACCCGTCTTGCTATTGGTCAGAATCACCTGGCAGGTCTTGCCACGCCCTGCCCGAACAAACAGCTTACGCCCCTTACGAACCAGGCTACCACCCGAAACAGCCACCTTCACCTGCTCCTCAGGAACGCCAGCCACCGAAACATCTATCGGGTTTAGCACACCCTGGTAGAACACGTTCATCTTCGTAGGCGAAACCGCAAACGAGGAGGGGGCCACCACGTACGAATGCTTGAACGGCTTGCGGATTACGCCACCTTCAGGGCCCTTAATCTCAATCAGACCACCCCAGCGAACCGTACCCAGGCTACCCGTACCACGACGGAAGATCCCCCGACCATCAGAGCCTACCGGGATTGTATCCTTCGAGTTCGGATTGCGCATCTTGTACTCCCACTCGCCAGTCTCCTTGTTCTTCACCGAGTCGTACGCCCCGATGTAAATCTTAGGACGCTGCGTCGTATCGCTTGCCGCCAGGAATATCTGCGCCTTGAACTCAGTACCCTGCGTTATGAAATCCCCCGTCGGGATCACCACAGAGCTTATTGAGTTAAAGCGCAGATCGCCCGCATCCACCCTATTCATCAGGAAGCTCATGAGATCAGCCTCAACATTAAGCGCATCCACCTGCACCTTGGTCAGCTGCGGCAGGGTGGCAATCAAAGGGATATGCTCAAAGCGAAAGCTCTCCCACGAATGCTGGATACCATCCTCCGTTGGCGGCGGAGCATCCGTATTGAGGATATCCTCTATCGTCCGAATCATAACAGAATCCCGCTCAGGATCCAGCAAGCTTACCGCCTTCGCACGGAAAGCCTCCACCTTCTCGCGAATGGTCTTAGCCCCCCCGTCCAGGATCAGCACCTGGGCCGGGATATCCGTGTTCGACTTCGCCTCGATCAGCTTCGAGTTAATCTGGCCACCCTCCAGCAGGGCGGGGCTCTCAGGCCCCTCGGCCAGCTCTACAATTTTATACTTCTGCTCATCAACGAACTTCGTCAAATCCACTGCCATGTTGTGGATCTCCTGCGCCTTCATGCGCCAGGGCTTCACCTTGGCCGGGTTCGACGCCTCGGCAGCCTCAAAGACACCGAGCGTCTTCGCATTCTTGCGCGCGTAGTTCTTAGTAGTCTGCGAAAGACCGCTATCTACCAGCGTAAAGGCATTGAGCAAATCGGCTGAAATATTCATCGCCAGCATGGCAGTAAGGACCAGGTACATCATCCCGATCATCTTCTGCCTTGGCGTCTCTTTTCCGTGACCCATAATCTCCTAATCTATGGTACTCGTTTAGCTCCGTGGTTCATATCACGAAAAACGTACCGATTGCTACTTCTTGTCTACCACACTACCCATCGCAGAAAGCATATTGCCATATACGCCGTTGAGCTTCGACACATTGCTCGAAAGCTCACGTACAGCAACACCATACTTCTTCGACTCCTCCACCGTTGCCAGTAGCTCCTTGGTCATATCCTCCACGCTGGCAGAAAGCTTCTCGCCATCCGCAAAACGCTTCTGGATGCTCTTCACCTCCGAATCGTGCGCACTATTCATTGCCGCCAGCGACTTGTTCAAGCCCTCTAGCTCCTGAGCGCTTATCGCCAAGCCCTTAGACATCGAGTCTGCCGCACCCTGGAGATTTGCCCCTAGCTTCGCAACCACTTCCTGCACACCCTTAGAGAAGTCCTGCCCCGAAGCATCTATCGTAGCAGCCGTGCTCTCAAGGCTCTGCGAGAGAACCTGCGCCGTCCGAGAAAGAATAGCACCCGAATCCTCATACGACTCGGCGAACTTACCCACTGCACCGCCTGCACGCTGCATATTCTTCGAGAAGAGCTCAGTCGCTGCCACAGCATCACCAATGCGCGCTATGCCATTGCTCGCATCGGAGAGCTTACCAAGACCAGCACCCACCTTCGCAAACAAGTCGGGGCCAATCTCCGCCTTCTCGAGCATCTCGTTGAACTTCTCAGTGAAGACGAAAGCCGACTGCGAACCACCACCCTGTACGGAGGCGGCACCCGCGCCAGCACCCGCACCGGCAGCCACACCCAGATTCGCCTTACCCAGCGCAGACGTAATAACATTCTCCAGAACCGCCGGCTCCATCGGGCCGCTAACCTTATGCGAATGAGCATCACCCTCTATACCAGCAAGCTCAGGATACACCAGCGACCAATCCACCTCCTCGTGTACAGGCTCAAACACCGAGAAGAAGAAGATGAACGCCTCAGTCGACATACCCACCGTAAGCATGATACCAGCACCCGGCCAGTGTTGGAGCTTGAAAAGCGCACCAATCAGCACCACAGAGGCACCCCAACCATAGAGGTACTTCATGAAATTCTTATACCCCTGACTCTGTACTATCTCATTTAATCCCATCGTCTTACTGTTTTAGTGGATTACTACTGCGGCTAACGCCCCCGAATATCACTATTTAATCATTACTACTACTACAGCCCATCGGCTACCTAATCTCATCGCCCAGCATGCAGCTACGCACGCAGCGGAACCCTATAAACGTCTTCGCGCTATCCTGGTACTCATACGCACGGGTCGCCACCTGAAGGAAGAAAGACACATCCTTCCACGAACCACCACGGATAACCTTGCGCTTCATCGCTGGCGGGTCATCCGGCTTCGCGTTGTAACGATAGTCCGGGTTCATATCATGCGTAAAGTAGTACGAGCTCTCATCGTAGGCAGAGCAGGTCCACTCGGCCACATTCCCCGCCATGTTGTACAAACCGTACTCATTGGGCTCATACGACGTAACAGGAAGCGTCGTCGCCCCCCCGTCATCAGCATAACGACCCCGCAGAGGCTTAAAGTTCGCCTGCAAACAGCCCGCCGCCGAACGCGTGTAGTACGACCCCCAGGGGTACATACCCTCGGTATAGCCACCCCGAGCCGCGTACTCCCACTCGGCCTCCGTCGGCAAGCGGAACTCATGCACCGGGTACTCCCCACGACGAGTAAGCGCCTTGTTCAGGTAATCGGTTCGCCAGATGCAGAACGCATACGCCTGCTTCCACGTAACCCCTACCACCGGATAGTTATCGTAGCCCGGATGCCAGAAGTAGAGCTTCGCCATCGGCTCGTTGTACGAGTAGCTGAAGTCGCTAATCCAAGCCAACGTGTCAGGATACACCATCACCTCGTCATCTATGATGAAGTCGCGGCGGGTCTCCACCTTCACGTACTTATTCTGCGGGAAGTAGAACACCCGAGAATCATCCGGATACCTACCGCTGTCCAGGTAGAGCTTATACCGGTTGTTCGGATTGGCCGCCTGCTTCAGGTCGATCCAGCTATACTTGTAGATCAGCTTCCGCGTATCGATCTCCTTACGCCCCGGGAACTGGTTGTCCTCATCGTAGTACAGGCTCTTGGCCGCCTCGAATTGATCCTCATCGCGCAGGTCTATCGGAATATCCCAGTTGAGTACCGGCGGATCCACCTCGTTCCCATCCAAATCCTCCGTAATCAGGAACTCATCATCCACCTCACCTATCATCTCGCGCATAATGGAGTCCTGAACGTACTGCACAAACTGACGGTACTGCGTATTGCTAATCTCCGTCTGATCCATCCAGAAGGCGTCCAGCGTAACTGTCCTTATCGGAGAGCGGTGCGCCCAGCTCACATCACCATCGTTACGCCCCATCACGTAGGCCCCACGAGGCAAACGCACCATGTTGTATGGCGTAGGCTCCGCTAGAAACGGACGGTTCGATGCCCCGCGCAGCTCGCCATCCTCCTGGGTCGCGCAGCTGGCAAACGCCAACCCGACCGCTAACACTACAAATAATCCAATTCCTCTTCTCATATCTTACCTGTTTCTTCCGTTAGGAAAGTTGCTCCTCCCCCGCTCTCCGATGACAACTACAGAAAACGTATGCTCTTGTACTGCTCTGGCACCTTGTCCCGCTTGAGGCTAAAGGTATAGCTCACAAAAACCTCATGCGAACCGCTCGTGAAATGCCGCAGCTCCGTCAGCGGGTAGTCGTAGCTGTAGCCAAAGCGTAGGCCATTAAACAAGTGTACGCCTGCATACGCACCTATCGATGTCGATATATAGTAGTTTACCCCCAACCACACAAGGTTACCATAGGTAACCCGCGTGGAGAAAGAGTATGCATACTCCGTGAAGTCCGACCGGATCATCGCGCTCGGCCCGAGCGACCAGTCTGGGTGAACCGCCCAATCGTACCCACCCACAAGGTAGTACTGCCGCGCATAGTCCATCCGTGGCTTCTGCCCCATCCCCTCGCTCAGCTTATTACGTAGTGAAGGCCCCAAAAGGTTACTTGCCGACACGCCAAAGTAGGCCTCCTTTGTGTTGAAATACACCCCGGCGGAAAGATCCATCGAAATGCTGCTACCATTACCCTCAGGAATGGAGGGGTCATCCTCCGCCCCATCGGGCGTCCTCCACTTCGCATCAAACTTATCGTTCAGCCCCCGCACGCCCAGGCCGAAGGACAGATGCCCTATCGCCCGCAGGTGCAAGCGCAGCGCGTACGACAGCTCCAGACCATTGGTCGCCATCAGGCCTATCTGATCCCGCACGAAATGCAGACCTGCCGCATGCGAGACCATCACCTTGCGCCCGGGGGTCATCCGGTTCAGCGCACGATACCCGAAGGGCATATCGAAGCTGAACTGCACCATCAAGGGCGCCCCCTCGCCAAACCCCACCCAATCCTTCCGCGCATTGGCATAGAGGTTGATGAAACCCGCAGAGCCCGCAAAGCCAGGGTTGAAATCCAGCTGGTTGAACATGTACTGATGCACCCGCCCATCGGCCTGAGCCCTCGCCACACGAAGGAGTGCCGGCAGCGCCAGCAGCACAAAAAGCACCACCAGCACACGTGTATACACCAATTTTATGCCCATGACCAATAGCATCAGATTTCAGTTCTCCATCGCACGGGGAACCCCGTACCTACACTTTTTCAAGACACGAAATTAATAAATCCCGCCCACTATACAAAGATTCCCGCCCGCCCAGCGAACAAAAATCGTCGGCAGACGCTTAAACCCATGTAGTATGTTTTACTCCATTCTGAGCGGAAAGGTTTCACCATCAAAATAAACGCATTCGTCAAAGAATACCTACCGCAAACAGAATCAAGACCCTAGGCGGTTAATAACTACGCGGCAACTCATAGGGAAGCCTACAGGCCTACTCCTTCGGCTTCTTCCGGGGGCTTCGTTTCTTAGCCGGAGCTTTTTTTGCCGATTTAGCTGCATTCTTCTTTGTGGTGCCCTTCTTAGCCGGCGATTCCTTCACGAATTGCATCAACTCCTCGGCCGACATCTCCTCCCAGTTCGTCTCCTTCGGGAAACGGTGCATCTTCCCCTTGTAGGACAGGCACGCCCCCCAGCGACCCTTCATCACCAACAGATCCGGCGCCTCGGGGAAGGTACGCAGCGTACGCCGGAGAATATCCTCACGCTTCGCCAGAATCAGCTCCACTGCACGCTCTTCATCTATCGTGTACGGGTCGTCCGTCTTGGCCAGCGAAACGAACTGCCCATCATGCCGCACGTACGGGCCAAAGCGCCCGATGGCCACCACCAGCTCCTTCCCCTCAAACTCGCCTACGGCCCGCGGCAGGCGGAATAGCTCCAGCGCCTCCTCCAGCGTAATCGTACGCAGGAACTGCCCGCTACGTAGCGACGCAAAGCGCACCTTCTCCTCATCCTCCGGCTTGCCAATCTGCGCCAGCGGGCCATACTTCCCCATCCGCACCAGCACCTCACGCCCCGAAGCGGGGTCCACGCCCAGCACGCGCTCCGTATTCACAAAGCCCTCCTCGGCCAACGCCTTCTCCACCACCTCATGGAAGGGCGTGTAGAATGCATGGAGCACCCCCTCCCAATCCTTCTGCCCCGTGGCGATCTCGTCTATCTCCTCCTCCACCTTCGCCGTGAAATCGTAGCTCATCAGCTGCGGGAAGCGCGCCATGAGGTAGTCGGTCACCATGATGCCCACATCGCTCGGGAACATCTTCCGCCGCTCAGCCCCGTAGTTCTCCATCACCCGGTCCTCATTCAGCTCACCCCCAGACAGGGTCATGCGCCAAACCTCGCGCTGCTTCGGGTCCCTATTGGCCGTTTCCACGTAGCCCCTATCGGCTATCGTCTTTATCGTTGCGGCGTAGGTAGAGGGGCGACCTATCCCCAGGTCATCGAGCTTCTTCACCAGCGAGGCCTCCGAGTAGCGCGGCGGATGGTTGGAGAACTTCTCCGAAGCCACCATATCAACAACCTGCAGCTCCTCGCCCACCACCATCTGGGGCAAACGGTTGCTATCCTCCTGCGGCTCCTCATCCGTACCCTCCACGTAGAGCTTCAGAAAGCCCGGGAACACGATGACCTCCCCCTTGGCCACGAAGTGATGCCGCAGCCCATCAGCCTCTATCTTCGCCGTCGTCCGCTGCAGCTGCGCATCGGCCATCTGGCAGGCCAGCGAGCGCTTACGTATCAGGTCGTAGAGCCGCTTCGCATCCGCATCGAGCGAGACCGTAGCCCGCTTGGCATCCGTCGGGCGTATGGCCTCGTGGGCCTCCTGCGCCCCCTTGGACTTGGTGCTATAGGTACGCAGCTGATGGTACTCCTCGCCGAACTCCCCCTTGACCACCTCGGCCAGGTTCGCCAGTGCCTGCGACGACAGGTTCACCGAGTCTGTACGCATGTAGGTGATCATCCCCGCCTCGTAGAGCTTCTGGGCTATACGCATCGTATTGGACGGGCTGAAGCCGCACTTCCGGCTAGCCTCCTGCTGGAGCGAACTCGTGGTAAAGGGCGGGGCCGGATGCCGCTTGGCCGGTTTCTCCTCCACCAACCCCACGCGAAACCGCACCGACTGGGATGTCCGAAGAAACCCGCGGGCCTCCTCCTCCTCGGACAGATCCGCGTTCAGCTGCGCCCGGATGGGCCCCTGGCCCATGAAGTTGGCCTGGACCCTATAGAACCGCTCCGGCTCATGGTAGACCACCTCACGCTCACGCTCCACAATCAGGCGGACAGCCACCGACTGCACCCGCCCGGCCGAGAGCTGCGAACGCACCTTCTGCCATAGAACCGGCGAGACCTCAAAGCCCACCAACCGGTCCATAATACGCCGCGCCTGCTGCGCATCCACCAACGCCTGGTCTATCACGCGCGGATGCTCCAGCGCATGCAGAACGGCGCTCTTGGTGATCTCATGGAAGGCTATCCGCTTGGTCGTCGCGAGGTCTAACCCCAGCACCTGGGCAAGATGCCAGGCGATAGCCTCCCCCTCGCGGTCCTCATCAGTCGCGAGGTACACCTCATCGCATCGCTTGAGCGCCGCCTTTAGCTCGGCCACCACCTTGGTCTTGTCGGGCGACACGACGTAGTCCGGACGGAAATTGTTGGCAAGGTCTACACCCAAGCCCTTCTTGGCCAGGTCGCGCACGTG